>JBDHVF010000313.1:0-8585 GCA_039809605.1 Polyangiales bacterium
CCACGCGGCGCCCCGCGCTCGCCCGCGCGTCGGGAGAGTGGCCGAGGGCGGCGAGCAGGTCGTCCATCGAGGCGAAGCGGCGCGAGGGGTCTTCGCTGGCGCCGCGCGCGCCCACGTCCCAGAGCGCGCGGAGCTCGGGCGAGGCCGCGACGCGCTCGGGCGCGGGCGCGTCGGGCGCGAGCAGCGAGCCCGCGAGCGCGCAGCGCAGGGTGACCGCGAGCGAGTACACGTCGGCGCAGGGGTCGGGCGGCAGCGCCTCGCCGGCCATGAGCATGGCCTGTCGCTCGGGGGGCATGAAGCCGAGCGTGCCGCCGCGCACGTGGGCCGCCGCGCCGAGGGCGCCGTGCGCGAGGCCGAAATCGATGAGCACCGCGCGCTCGGCGTCGTCGCGGGGCACGATGAGGTTGGCGGGCTTGAGGTCGCCGTGCACCACGCCCAGGCGGTGGAGCTCGCGCAGGGTGAGGGCGGCGGAGACGATCAACGCGCGCACGCGCGCGGCGAGCGCGTCGGGGGGTGTGGAGGCGAGGGCGTCGTCGAGGGGGGCGCCGTCGACGAAGGCGCGGGTGAAGAACGCGCCGCCCGGGTCCTCGGCGTCGGCGCTGGCGAGGCCGAAGTCGTAGACGCGCGCGATGGTGGGCAGGTCGAGCTGCGCGAGGATCTGGAACTCGTTGGCGATCCACTGGGCGAGGGAGGCCTGCGCCTGCGCGTGAAGGCGCTTGAGCACCATGACCGCGCCGTCGGCGAGGCGGTCTTCGACGAGATAGACTCCGCCGCCGCCGCCTTCGCCCACGCGCCGCACGAGCCGGTATCGATCCGCGAGTCGCATTCGAGGGCGCCGATGCTACAGCGCGTGGCGCGGTGCGGCGAACGCTATCGCCTCGCGCCGTCGCGCAAGAGGGCCGTGACCGCGAGCGCGGCGAGCATGAGCGCGGCGGCGACGAGCACCGCGGTGCCGGGCATGTGCTGCGCGTGGTGGCGGTCGACCGACCACGCGAAGATCGACGTGAAGAGCCCCGGCCCGATGAGCCCCGTGACGCCCATGATGCTCGAATTGGCGCCCTGGAGCTGCCCCTGCTCGCGCGCGCCCACGAGGCGGGTCATGAGCCCCTGCACGCCCGGCTGGATGAAGCCCGAGAGCGCGAACACCGGCAGGCCCAGCCAGTAGACCTTCGCGGTGGGGGCGAGGGCGTAGAAGGTGAAGCCCGCGGCGCCCGCGGCGAGCCCCAGCCGCAGCGCCGCGCGCTCACCCAGGCGCAGCACCACCGGGCCCACGAGGGCGGCCTGCACGACGATGTTGGCGACGCCCGTCGCGGCGAGCATCACGCCCACGTCGCGCGGGGTCCAGCCGTAGCGGTGGCCCGTGTAGAGCACGAAGATGCTCGGCAGCACGTTGTGGGCGAGGTGAAAGAGGAACACCACCGCGCCCAGCGTCGGCAGGCCCGGCGCGCTGCGGAGCAACCTCAGCGCGCCCAGGGGGTTGGCGCGGCTCCATCGGAAGGGCGTGCGGCGCTCGGGCGGAAGCGACTCGGGGAGCACGAAGAGGCCGTAGACCCCGTTGGCGAGCGCGAAGGCCGCGGCGCACCAGAAGGGCAGGCGCGGGGAGACGTCGCCGAGCGCGCCGCCGAGCGCGGGGCCGAGCACGAAGCCCGCGCCCCACGCGGCGCCCATCATGCCGAAGGCCTTCGCGCGGTTCTCGGGCGGGGTCACGTCGGCCAGGTAGGCGCCCGCGGTCGAGAAGGTCGCGGCGGTGATGCCCGAGATGATGCGCCCGACCCAGAGCCACCCGAGGTTCGGCGCCAGCGCCATGAGCACGTAGTCGACGCCCAGGCCGAAGACCGAGATGAGGATCACGGGCCGGCGCCCGAAGCGGTCGGAGACCATGCCGAGGAGGGGCGAGAAGATGAACTGCATCAGCGCCCACGAGGTGCCGAAGAGGCCGACCCAGCGCGATGCCTCGGCGGTGTCTCCGCCGACGAAGCCCTTCACGAGGTTGGGCAGCACGGGGATGATCAGCCCGAGGCTCATCACGTCGAGCAGGGCCGTGACGAAGATGAACCCCAGCGCCGCGCGCCGGGGCGCGGTGGTGACCGACGCGTTCATGGCGCACGGCCATGCCATCGCGGGGCGCCGCCGCGCAAGGAATCACCACGCGTGACGACCCACGCGGCGCTTCGGCGGCTAGTGGGCGACGCCGGGCTTCGTGTCGCGGGCGCCCTGCGCGCCGACGCTCGCCGCGGTGGAGCCCTGCGTGCCGGTGGCGCCGCCCGACTGCACCTCGATGGTGCGGCCGGTGGCCTTGCGCTGCGGCGTGGGCATGGTGACCTCGAGCACGCCGTTGTCGAACGAGGCCTTGATGCTCTCGGGCGCGACGCCCTCGGGCAGCCTGATCGCGCGCTCGAACCGCCCGTAGCTGCGCTCGCTCTGGTAGACGTTGCCGCGGCTCTCGTCGTGCTCGTCGCGGCGCTCGCCTTCGAGCGTCAGCACGTCGCCGTCGAGCCGCACGCGCACGTCGTCCTTAGTGTAAGCACCGAGTGGGTGCCGTCAATCGCGCCGGGGCGCTGCGGGCTGGGCGTTCTGCGCGCCCGTGGAGGGCTGCGAGGGCGGGGTGTTCTGCGCGCCCGTCGCGGGCTGCTGGTCGCCGCGAGGCGGCAGCGGCTGCAGCGGGATCGGGTGGCGCTGCGCGGCCGGGGGCTCGCTCGGGAGCACCTTGCACGAGGTCACGGGCTGGTCGATCTCGACGAGGCCCGGCGCGATGCGCAGGCCGCTCGCGTACGTGCAGTTGCTCCCGGGCTCGGAGAGGCTCAGGCCCTTGGCGATGCGGGCGTTGAGCACCGGGACGGTGGCCTCGGGCAGCACGACGTGATCCTCGCGCGTGCCCGCCTCGCGGCCGTTGCAGAGGAGCGTGGCGCGGGTGCGCAGGTCGGCCCCGCGCACGGCGCCCTCGGCCTCGCGCGGCGACGCCTGCATGGTGCCTCGCACCGACGTGCGGTAGACGCAGTTGTGGCCGACGGTGCGGGCCGACTCGGTGGCGACCTGGTAGCTCTCGAGCGGCGCCTGCGTGACGCCGGCGTCGCGGGTCTGCGCGGCGGCGGGCAGCGCCGCCACGCCGAGCGCCGCGACCAGGGCGAATCGGGATGTATTCATGACAGCCTCCGTGAGTTCGGTGCCGGGTGAGAACCGTCCCCGAAGGCCTCGTCGAACGGTCCCGGCGGTGTCGCGAGGGCCTCGCGGCCATCGCTGTCCAGAGGTCATCGTGGGTCGCGATCGGTGCGCGTCAACCCGTGTGTCTCAACGCCGCCCCGCGGCCTCGCGCACGCGCACCCAGTCGGAGAGAAAGGCGTTGAACACGGCGCCGTCCTCGACGCGGAGCATGTTCTCGTCATTGTCGGTGAGGGCGCCGCCGGTCCAGTTGTGCGAGCCCGTGAAGACGAGGTGCTGGTGCCCGGCGCTGCCGGCGTAGGGCGCGTCGATGAGCAGGTACTTCGAGTGCAGCCCCCAGCCGCGGGTGCGCGGGGGGTAGAGCGTCACGCGCACGCCCGCGCTGCGCAGGGTCGAGAGCACGGCGCGCCCCGGCGGGATGGACCCGTCGCCCACCACCACCCAGACCGAGCACCCGTCGCGGCGCAGCGAGGCGAGCGCCTGCGCGACCTCGAGCCTTCGGTTGGTGAAGAACGCCATCGCCACGCGCACCCGCGACGTGCGGTCGCAGCGCACGTTCTCGAGCACCGAGGCCACCGTGTCGCCGCCGTCGGTGCGGGGAAAGAAATACGCTCGCGTGCGCTGCTCGCCGTCCTCGATGCGGTAGTAGTTCGTCGCGGTCACGTCGCGAGACATGTCGTCGAAGGTCCGCTCGTACGCGCGAAAGAGCCCGACGTCGTTGCGCACGACCACCGCGTTGTTGTGCAGGTGGAGCTGCGAGCCGGTGAGGTTGTGCGACGCCACGACCACGACGTTGCGCGACCCGTCGTCGAGCGCCGACGCCGTGATGAACTTGTCGTGCATGATGCCCGTGCCCTCGCACGACGTGCCCGGCGGGCCGCAGAGCGTGACGCGGTCGCGCCCGAGGGCCGCGATGAGCCTCGGCGCCTCGGTGCCGGCCATGGAGCGCACGTGCCCGTCGAGCACCAGGCGCACGTCGACGCCGCGTCGGTACGCGTTGATGAGCTCCGCCGCGGGGCGGTACCGCGTGAACGAGTACATCGCCACGCGCAGCCGCGAGCCCGGCGCCGCGTGGCGGATCACCCCCACCATCGCGTCTTCGACGGCCGTGTCGTTGGCGTCGCTCGCGTCGCGGCGCGAGAAGACCACCGTGTAGCGCGGCGGCGTGGCGGTGACGGGCGGAGGGCGCGCGCCGCCGTCCATCGCGGGGTCTGGGGGCCCCGCGTCGAAGGGCTCGACCGAGGCGTCGTCGGGCTCGACCGAGCCGTCGTCGTCGGGGTCGGGCGGCACGGGGAGCTCGGGCGTGTCGTCGGGCGGGTCCGACGCGTCGTCGGGCACGTCGTCGTCGACGACGGGCCCTCCGTCCTTGCCGACCACCTCGGCGTCGGCGTCGATGCCGTCGTCCCCTTCGCCCTCCTCGCCCTCGGGGGGAGCCTCGGGGTCGGGGTCGGGCGCCTTGGGGTCGAGCAGCCCGAGGTCTTCGGTGATGCCCGCGTCGTCGTTGATGCGCTGCGCCTCGAGCTCGCTGCCGACGCTGCACGCCGCGGCCCCGAGCGCGAGCGCGAGGAGCGCGCCTGCGCGGAGCAGGGGGTTCCGACGGTTCATCCCTGAACTAATAAACGGGAACGGGCGGCGTGACCATGCGCCCGTGGCGGGGGGAGCGGGGCGATCAGCGGCCGACGGTCTTCTTCCACGCGGGGCGGGCGCTGGCGCGCTCCCACCACGCGTTGAGGTGCGGGCGCGCGGTGATCACGTCGCGGCCGCTGGTGGCCATGAGGTACTCGACGTAGGGCAGGTAGTTCACGTCGGCGAGGGTGAACTGCTGGCCCGCGAAGTAGGGCTGCGTCGCGAGGGCGCGGTCGACGACGTCGGCCACGCGCTCGAGCTCGGCGCGGCCCTCGGCCACGCGCGCCGCGTTGGCCTCGCGCCCGAACATCGGGGCGAACATCTCCTCCATGATGATCTTCATGGCCGCGGGGGTGAAGTACGACTGCTCCACGCTCTCCCACTGGCGCATGAGCCCGCGGCCCTGGGGCTCGGGCGGCGTGAGGCGGGCGCCCGGCAGCGCCTCGTCGAGGTACGCGATGATCGCGCGCGACTCGAAGAGCGAGAAGCCGTCGTGCTCGATCGCGGGCACCACGCCGAAGGGCTGGCGCGCGAGGTGGGCCGGCTGCTTGTGCTCGCCCTTCGAGAGCTCGACGTGCACGAACTCGAAGTCCGCGCCCTTCTCGTGGAGGGTGGTGAGCACCTTGCGGGTGCACGTGCTGAACGGGTGGCCGTAGACCTTGATCGTCATGAGGGGTGCCTCCGTGTGCCGCGCGCGCCGTGGCCGGCGCCCGCGCGGGGCGCAGTGGTAGCGCACGCCGCCGCGCGGGCGGAAGGGCCATCTGCGTCGCTTCTGCGCGACCTTCTGGTTGAACGGCGCGTCGCGTCGGGTGGAGACTCGCGGGCATCCAATGCTGACCGTCTCCGACACCGCGTATTCGATCGCTCGCGTGCGCGCCATGGAGGGCGACCGCCCCCCCGCGGAGCGCCTCTTCGAAGACCCCTTCGCGATGATCTTCGACGCCGCGGGCGCGCACGCGTGGGAGGGCACCGAGCGCTTCCTGTCGCTGCCCTTCTTCGTCGACGGCATCCGGTTGCGGACGCGCTTCATCGACGACGCGGTGCGCGACGCGCTCGCCGCGGGGCTCTCGCAGGTGGTGCTGCTCGGCGCGGGCTTCGACGCCCGCGGGCTGCGCATGCCCGAGATCCGCGCGCGCGGCGCGAGGGTCTACGAAGTCGACCTCGCCGCGCTGCTCGAGACGAAGCGCGCGCTGCTCGACGCCGCGGGCGTGACGCCGCCCCCGTGGCTCTCGTACGTCGCGTGCGATTTCACCGCGCCCGACTTCGAGCGCGCCCTCACCGACGACCTCGCCGCGCGCGGCTTTCAGCCCGGCACCGGCGCGGTCTTCGTGTGGGAGGGCGTCGCCGCGTACCTCGACCGCGCATCCATCGACCGCAGCCTCGCGTTCATGGCCCGCGCGGGCGGCCCCGGCAGCCGCGCGATCTTCGACTACGGGCACGGCTTCTTCGACCCCGAGACGGCCCTCGAGCGCGTGCGTCGCCTCGGCTTCAGCGCGTGCGACGAGGTCGCGTACGACGCGCTCTGGCGCCGCTACCTGCCGGGCGATGCCCACGAGAACGCGTGGGTGTGCCTCGCGGGCGTGGCGACCGTGTGATCGCCCGTCACAGCGCCGCGCGCACCCACGCCTCGATGTCGCGCGCGGGCCGCGCGCCGCTGGTGCGGGCGCGCTCGCGCCCGCCGACGAACAGCGCCATCGTGGGGATCGACCGGATGCCGTAGTGCGACCCGACGGCGGGGTCCGTGTCGGTGTTGACCTTGAGCACCACGAGGTCGTCGGCGTGCGCGCCGGCCACCTTCGCCACCTCGGGCGCGACCATGCGGCAGGGGCCGCACCAGGGCGCCCAGAAGTCGATGAGCACGGGCACCTCCGACGAGTCGAGCGCGCGCTGCAGGTCGTCGAAATGGTCGACCGCGGCCACGCCGCCGGGCTCTCGCACGACGTCCTTGCAGCGGCCGCAGCGGGCGGTCTCCGCGAGGCGCGCGCGGGGGATGCGGTTCTTCTGCCCGCACGAGGGGCAATTGAGCACCAGTCCTTCGGCCATGGGGGCATCTCTCCGTTCCGCCCCAGGGTGCGCATCGCGCGCGGCGCGCGGAAGGGGAGGGCCCGCGCGGCGGGTTGACGCCGCGACCCGCTGGCTGAACGTGAAGCCCCGTGAGCGACGGGGCGGCGAGCACTGGCCTGGGGGCGCGCTACGAGGCGTACGTTCGCAGCGTCGACGCCGCCCCGCGGCGCGCGGCGCTCGCGCTCGCGGCGCTGCTCGCGCCCGCGATGGTGCTGTGCGCGCTCTACTTTCGCGACGTGCGCGCGGGCATGCAGGACCTTCTGCCCGACGACTCCCCCACGGTGCGCGCGGTGCGCACGCTGCAAGACCGCTTCGGCGGCAGCACCTCGGGGCTCGTGGTGCTGGTGCGCTCTCCCTCGCCCGAGGAGAACCGCCGCTTCGCGCGCGCGCTCGGCGACGCGATCCGCGCGCGCCGGCTGCCGACCGTGCGGGCCGTGCTCGACAACGTCGCCGCCGAGCGCGCGTGGGTGCGCGCGCACGCGCCGCTGCTCATCCCCCGCGAGCGCTTCGACCGCGTGGTGCGCGAGGCGGGCGGGGCGATCGACCAGGCCGAGCGAGAGGCCAACCCGCTCTACGTCTCCCTCGACGAAGACACCGCCGCGGCGAGGCTCGCGCGGCTGCGCGCCGAGGCCGAGGCCGAGGCCGCGCGGGCCGACCGCTTCCCCGACGGGTTCATCGCGTCGCGCGACGGTCGCACGGTGCTCCTGCGCGTGACGCTCGGCGCGCCCGACACCGAGATGGCGCCCGCGCGCGAGCTCTACGACGCCGTGCGCGCCGAGGTGGCGCGCCTCGCGCCCTCGTACCGCCGCGACCTCACGGTGCACTACAACGGCGAGGTCATGAACCTGCTCGAGGAGCACGCCGCGGTGCTCGCCGACGTGTCGCTCTCGTCGGCGCTCGTGACGGTGTTCGTGGGGCTTCTCATCGCGGGGTACTACCGCTCGATGCGCGCGCTCGCCGCGGTGCTCACGGGGCTCATGCCCGGCGTGGTCGTGACCTTCGCGCTCGCGCGGCTCTCGGGCGCGACGCTCAACTCCAACTCCGCGTTCCTGGGCTCGATCATCGTCGGCAACGGGATCAACTACCCGCTGCTCATCATGGCCTGGTACCGCGCGCAGCCCCGCTCGGTCGGCCGCGCGTCGGCCGTCGCGCGCGCCGCGCGGCAGAGCTTCGCGGGCGTCTCCGCGGCGGCGGCCACGGCGTCGGCGGCGTACCTGGGCCTGACCTTCACGAGCTTTCGGGGCTTCTCGCAGTTCGGCGCCACGGGCGCCGCGGGCATGCTCACCGTCGCGGCCGTGGCCTACCTCACGGCCCCCATCGGCATCGCGCTCTTCGACCCGCCGCGCCGCGGCGTCGAGAGCACCCGCGTCGAGCGCGCCGTGCGCCGCTGGTACGCCTCGCCCGCGCGGTCGCGCGCCGCCTCCGTCGCGCTCCTGTGCGCGCTCGCGGGCGTGGGCGCGCTCGGCCTGCGCCGCGCGTCGCGCGAGGGCTACTGGGACACGTCGCTCCGCAGCCTCCGCAACACCGAGTCGCTGCGCTCGGGCTCGGCCGCGTGGGACCGCACCGTCTCGTCGATCTTCGGCGCGTGGCTCACGCCCATCGTCGCGCTCGCCCCCACGGCGGCCGACCGCGACCGCGTCGAGGGCGCGCTGCGCGGCGCGCTCACGGCGGGCCCGGCGCCCATGGTCGACCGCGTCGAGACCCTCGCCCGCTACGCGCCGCCCGAGGCCGACCAG
>JBDHVF010000314.1:0-8561 GCA_039809605.1 Polyangiales bacterium
GGCGCGCGCCCGCCACTCGGCCCCGCGGCGCGTCACCTGGTTGAGCACCGTGCGCGCGAGGGCCACGCGCGCCGCGAGGGCGTCGACGGTGGGGAGCTCGGCGAGCAGGTCGGGCGACGACGGCCACAGGGCCGCGAGCAGGGCCACGCCGTCGTCGGCCAGCGCGGTCACCATGCGCAGGTCGTCGTCGGTGACCACGCGCCCGCGCGCGGCGACGCCCGCGGCCGGGTCGTCGGCCACCTCGAGGAACGACTCGTCGTCGCCCACCACCGGCAGCCCCGGCGTGGGGTCGCGCGCGAGCTCCGCGTCGGCGGGCGGCGCGTCGTCGAGTTCGAGAAAGGCTTCGTCGTCGCGGGTCATCACCACTTCGCCCGCCCTTTCGCGCGCGCCGGGGGAGTATGGTACGCACTCCCCTCGCACCCACAAAAACATGGCCTTTTACGGCATCGACCTCGGCACGACGTTCTCCTCGGTCGCCTACGCCGAGCGCGGCGTGGTGAGCCTGGTGCCCCTCGAGCGCGGGGGCTTCACCCTGGCCTCGACGGTGCTGCTCGACGGCCGCGACGGCGCCTCTCCGCGCGCGGTCGTGGGGCGCGCCGCGGCGTCGCGCTACCGCGAGCTCTGCGCGGGCCGCGCCGGCGCGCCCGAGGGCGTGACGCTCGTGCGCGGTTCGAAGAACCACGTGGGGGTGGTGGGGCCGGTGAGCGCGGGGCCTCCGTGGCCGCTCGGCGGGTGGAGCCTCGGCGCCACCGACGTGGCCGCCGTGGTGCTGCGCGCGCTGGCCGAGGCGGTCGAGCGCGCGCCGGGGCTGCCGCCGCTCGACGGCGTGGTGGTGACGCACCCGCAGCGCTTTCGCAACCGCGAGCGGCGCGCGACGGCGCAGGCGGTGTACCTCGCGGGGCTGCGCGGCGTGGGGATGCTCCCCGAGCCCGACGCGGCCGCGTGGGCCTACGGCACGGCGATGCGCGGCGACGGGCGCGAGGCGCCGTTCATGGTCTTCGACTTCGGCGGCGGCACGCTCGACGTGACCGTGATGCGCCGCGCGGGGGGGCCGTCGCCGCGCCTCGACGCGCTGGCCTCGTACGGCGTTCACCTCGGGGGCCTCGGCATCGACGAGGCGCTGCGCGACCGGCTGCTCGCGCGCTACGCCGAGGCCGTCGGCGCGGGCGACCTCACGCCCGACGCGCTCGACGAGGGCTCGCGCGAGGCGCTGCTGGCCGCGGCCGAGGGGGTGAAGATCCAGCTCAACGCGCACGCCACGGGCGACGTGAACCCCGCGGCGCGCACGGCCTCGCGCGCCCTCTCGCTCGCGACGGCGCGCGGCGAGGCGCTGCCCGAGGCGGCGGCGCGCGTGACGCTCGGCGAGCTCTCGTCGTGGATCGCCGAGACGGTCGAGCGCGCGGTCGACTGCGCGACCGAGGCGCTTCACCTGGCGGGGCTCTCGTGGGCGGCGCTCGACGAGGTGCTGCTCGTGGGCGGGTCGAGCTGGCTGCACCCGGTGCAGTCGCGGCTGCGCGCGCTCGCGGGCGGACGCGTGCGGCTCTACGACGACGTCGACAACCCGCTCAACCCCTCGACGGCCGTGGCCGCGGGCGCGGCGCTCTTCGCCGAAGAGCTCTTTCGCAGCGGCGACGCGACGCTCACGGCGCTCGACTACCACGGCGTGACGCCCGACGCGTTCGGCGTGCGCGCGAGGGAGCCCGACCCCCGGCGCCCCGGCGAGCGCCGCGAGACGCTCGCGGTGCTGGTGCCCGCGCTCACGAGGGTGCCGTTCGAGGGCAGGCGCACCTTCCGCAAGCGCGGGGGCGCGAGGGTGCTGCCCGTCGAGGTGCTCGAAGGGCGCACGCTCGCCGAGGCGTCTCCGCTCGGGCGCTTCATGGTGACGCTCGACGAGGCGCTGCCCGACGGCGCGCCCGTCGACGTGACCTTGCGCATCGGCCGCGACGGCGTGCTCTCGCTCGAGGTGCGCGACCCGAAGACCGGCGCCTCGCGCGCGACGGCGCTCGCCGACGCCGAAGGGCTCTACGCCGACGACGAGCTCGACGCGCGGCGCCACATGCTCGCCTCGCTCGCGATCGAGCGGTGACCGACGCGCGCCGAACCCGGCGCGGCCGAGGGAGCGAGTCGGGTGGAGGCCGCGCCCGGTTCGAGCGAGCGTCGAGCGCGCCCGCAGCGACCGACCAAGCCGTACTCACGTACGGCGCGGGAGGGAGCGAGGACGTAAGCCGACGCGCGCCGAACCCGGCGCGGCCGATCAGCCGTGCACGGCGCGGCCGAACTCGCGCATCCAGCGCATCTCGTCGTCGGAGAGGGGGCCCTTGTCGAGCGCGGCGAGGTTCTCGTCGAGCTGTTGTTCGTCGGCGGGGCCCGTGAGCACCACGTCGACGTGGGGTGAGCTCAGGCAGAAGCGGTAGCAGTCGCCCGCGGTCATCACCTCGCCCGACCACCCCGAGGGGCGCTTCATGAGCTTGCGCCACGACGTGGCCGTGTACGCCACGAGCCCGGGGTTGCGCCGCGCGAGGTGAGGGAAGATGTCCTTCTCGGCGCCGGGGTGCGCGGCGTTGTAGCGGATCATGAAGAGGTCGATGGGCGAGTCGGCGGCGAGGCGCCCGGCGCGCTCGCGGTCGTGGATCGACGCGCCGATCGCGCGGATCTTGCCCTCGCTCTTGAGCTTCTGGAGCTCGGCGACCGTGCCCTCGGTGAGCGCCGCGCCGACGCCGAGCCACTGGAGCTGGTACACGTCGATGTAGTCGGTGCCGAGGGTCTTGAGCGCGCGCTCGACGCCGCGGCGGTAGCTGCCCGCGAACCAGCCCAGCGTGGGCCCCGTGGCGACGACGTAGCGCGCGCGGTCGGCCTTGAGCCGCTCGGCGAGCACGGGCGTGACCTTGCGCGAGCGCGGCGAGGCCGGCCAGAAGATGTAGTCGATCCCGCGGTCGAGGGCCTTCGCGAAGCCGCGCCCGTCGAGGCCGTAGTTGGTGGCGATGCCCATGCGGTGCACGCGCCTGCCCAGCGCGCGAAGCTCGCGGTGCGTGAAGTCTCCGTCGGTCACGATGGGCCCCTCACCAGGTGAAGGTGTAGCGGGCGCTCAGGCCCACGAAGTACGCGGTGTTCGAATCTGCCGCGGGCGCGTACGAGGTCTCGGTGGTGGTGGTCGTGTCGCTCGTGGGCGTGCGCTCGTGGCGAAAGACCGTCTTCGACGTGCCGCCCCCGACGAGGGGCGTGAAGCCCACGTTCACGCCCACCGCGAGCGGGGCGAAGAGCCGGTAGTCGAAGCCCACCGTGATGGGGATGCCGAGGTAGCGCGTGGTCCAGTCGGTGTACGAGTCGATGACGCGCACGTCGTCGTAGCGGCGGTTGCGCGAGTACTGCACGTAGTCGACGCCGAGCGAGAGCCACGGCTCGAAGCGCCGGCGGTCGCCCCACGAGTCGAAGAACACCCTGGGGTTGGTGCGCGAGCCGTTGAAGAACGCCATGGGGTACACGCGCGCGTAGGCGCCGACGTGGAACGAGCGCACCGTGTCGTAGGGCGCGAACGCGGCCTCGCTCGCCGCGAACTCGCTCGCGGCCGTGAGGTGCTGAAACCCGCCCGTGAGCCCCGCGCTGAGGTAGGGCGTGAAGCGCCACCCTGCCGCGAGCGAGACACCGATGCTCCCCACGAAGGCGTCGTTGGGCTGTCGCACCTCGGGGCGCGGCAACTCTTCGCTCACCAGGAACACGCTCTCGTCGTGCGTGAACGCCCCGCCGTAACCCGGCGTGAGCTGGAGCTCGAGGCCGCGTTCGCCTTCGTGATCGGGGTGCATCGCGCCCGCGATGTTTGCGCGGAGCACCACCGCGGCGAGCGTACACACCCATGCGTTGCGCTGCTTGTTCACCGTCAGAAACCTCTTCGGCGCGCGACTCTCGCACGGATCACGCGTGGCGAGCATCTTTCCTGCACGCGAATCGCCGCGTCGTGGCGACGTTGTTCGTTGACACCCGTGCGCGCGCGTGTCGAAACTTCGACGCCCTGCCGCGCACGGGCATCCGAAGGTGCGTTCATGCGGGTCTCGATTCCAAGGGAGTTCCTCCCGGGAGAGCGGCGCGTCGCGGCCACTCCCGAGAGCGTGAAGAAGCTCATCGCGATGGGTTTCGAAGTGCAGGTCGAGCGCTCCGCGGGCGACGGCGCCGCGCTGCCCGACAGGCTCTACCAAGAGGCCGGGGCCGCCATCGTCGACGACCCGTGGACGGGCGCCGACGTGGTGCTCAAGGTGCGACCGCCCGCCGAGCGGCCCGACGGACGTCACGAGGCCGACCTCGCGCCCGAGGGCGCCGTGCTGGTGTCGTTCCTCTGGCCCGCGCGCAACAAAGACCTCGTCGATCGCCTCGCGGCGCGCAGGGTCACCGCCCTCGCGATGGACCAGATCCCCCGCATCTCGCGCGCGCAGAAGATGGACGCCCTGTCGTCGATGGCGAACATCGCGGGCTACCGCGCCGTGCTCGAGGCGGCCCACCACTTCGGCAGCTTCTTCTGCGGCCAGATGACCGCCGCGGGCAAGGTCAGCCCCGCGAAGGTGCTGGTGATCGGCGCGGGCGTCGCGGGGCTCTCGGCCCTCGGCACCGCCAAGGGCCTGGGCGCCGTGGTGCGCGCGTTCGACACGCGCTCCGCCGTGCGAGACCAGGTGAAGTCCATGGGCGCCGAGTTCCTCGAGGTCGAGCTCAAAGAAGAGGGCGAGGCCGCCGGCGGCTACGCGAGGGAGATGTCACCCGCGTTCATCGAGGCCGAGATGAACCTCTTCCGCGCGCAGGCGCGCGAGGTCGACATCGTGATCACCACGGCGCTCATCCCGGGCAAGCCCGCGCCGAAGCTCTGGCTGCGAGACATGGTCGAGGCCATGCGCCCGGGCTCGGTGGTCGTCGACCTCGCCGCGGAGTCGGGCGGCAACTGCGAGCTCACCGTGCCCGGCGAGGTGGTGGTGCACAAGGGCGTGACCATCGTCGGTCGCACCGACCTCACCAGCCGCCTCGCCACCACCGCGAGCCAGCTCTACGCCAACAACCTCGTGCACCTTCTCACCGACATGGGCGGCGCGAAGCTCGCGGTGAACCTCGACGACGAGGTCGTGCGCGGCGCCCTGGTCACCCACAAGGGCGAGGTCACCTGGCCGCCCCCGAAGGTGGCCCAGCCCGCGGCCCCGAAGCCCGCGGAGAAGCCTCCCGAGAAGCTCCCCGAGACGCCCACGGAGAGGGCCCCCGCGGCGCGCTCGCCCTCGCACCACGCGTCGCACGAGAGGCCCTCGTCGCCCGGCGGCGAGCGCGTGGCGGGCGTGACGTGGGTCGCCGTCGGCGTGCTGGTCGCGGCGTGGGCGGCGATGCGCTTCGGGTACGGCCCCCTCGGGCACGAGGCCGACCCGGTGGTGCGCATGTTCGCCGAGCGCCTCACGGTCTTCGTGCTCGCGTGCTTCGTGGGCTGGCAGGTGATCTGGAACGTCACCCCCGCCCTGCACACGCCCCTCATGAGCGTCACCAACGCCATCTCGGGGATCATTCTCATCGGCGGCATGCTGCACCTGCGCGGCGCCGAGCTCGGCCCCGCGGGCTGGCTCGGCGTGGTGGCCGTGCTCTTCGCGACGATCAACGTCGCGGGCGGCTTCCTCGTGACGCGCCGCATGCTCGCCATGTTCCGCAAGTAGAAGGAGTGTCGGTTCGATGATGGACGTGTTCCTGTCGCTGGCGTGGGTGCTGGCGAGCGTGCTGTTCATCAGCAGCCTGCGCGGCCTCTCGAACCAGGAGACCGCCCGCCGCGGCAACAGCTACGGCATCGTGGGCATGAGCGTCGCCGTCGCCGCGGTGATCCTCGGCGAGATGGTCAGCCGCCACCACCTGACGGTGCTCGTGCCCGCGATGCTCGTCGGGGCCGCCCTCGGCACCGCGCTCGCGCGCCGCGTGGCCATGACCGCGATGCCCGAGCTCGTCGCCGTGCTCCACAGCTTCGTCGGCCTCGCCGCGGTGCTCGTCGGCTGGGCCGCCTACCTCGACGTCGACCAGAGCACCGCGGGCCACGCGCTCCTCTTCGGCGAGATCTGGACCGACGTCTTCATCGGCGCCCTGACCTTCACGGGCTCCGTCGTGGCCTTCTTGAAGCTCCGCGGGACCATCTCGGGCAAGCCCCTGCTCCTGCCCGGCCGCCACCTGCTCAACCTGCTCTCGATGGCCGTGTGCGTGGCCCTCTCGATCTCGTTCATCTGGGAGTCGGGCGGCGAGCGGTCGGTCTCGCTCGCGGCCATGACGGGCCTCGCGGGGCTCCTCGGCGTGCACCTCGTCGCGGCCATCGGCGGCGCCGACATGCCCGTCGTCGTCTCGATGCTCAACAGCTACTCGGGGTGGACCGCCTCGGCCGCGGGCTTCATGCTCGAGAACGACCTGCTGATCATCACGGGGGCCCTGGTCGGCAGCTCGGGCGCGATCCTCTCGTACATCATGTGCCGCGCCATGAACCGCTCGATCTTCAACGTGATCTTCGGGGGGTTCGGCGGCGAGCCCGTGACCCCCGTCGACCGCCCGAGCGCGCCCGTCGGAGAGGTCGTCGCCACCTCCGTCGACGACCTCGCCACCGAGCTCCGCGAGGCGAAGCAGGTGATCATCGTGCCGGGCTACGGCATGGCCGTCGCGCGCGCCCAGCACGCCGTCCGTCAGCTCGTCGACGCGCTGCGCTCGCGCGGGGCGTCCGCGCGCTTCGCCATCCACCCCGTCGCGGGCAGGCTCCCGGGCCACATGAACGTGCTCCTCGCCGAGGCCAGCGTGCCCTACGACGTCGTGCTCGAGATGGACGAGATCAACCACGACTTCGCCAGCACCGACGTGGTGCTGGTCATCGGCGCCAACGACATCGTGAACCCCAGCGCCCAGACCGACCCTTCGTCCCCCATCGCGGGCATGCCCGTGCTCGAGGTGTGGAAGGCCCGCCGCGTCGTGGTGCTCAAGCGCTCGCGCGCCTCGGGCTACGCGGGCGTCGACAACCCCCTCTTCTACAAAGAGAACACCCGCATGCTCTTCGCCGACGCGAGGGAGGGCATGGAGAAGCTCGTCGCACGGCTCCAGGGCTGACGCGCCACGTCAAACGCCGGGGTGACCGGCGCCCCGGCGCGTCGTAGAGTCGCGCCCGTGAGCGCGGAGTCACCCGTCGCCGCGAGCTCGAAGCTCGGTCGCTACCTGCTCGAGCGGCGCATCGCCTCGGGCGGCATGGCCGACGTGTACCTCGCGCGGCAGGTGGGAGCGTTCGGCTTCGCGAAGAACGTCGCGGTCAAGGTGCTCAAGCACGACGTCTCGGGCGACGAGGACCACGTGCGAATGTTCCTCCGCGAGGCCATGGTGGCCGCGGAGTTCAGGCACCCCAACCTCGTGCAGGTGTACGAGGTGGGCGAGGAGGCCGGGCGGCTCTACCTCGCGATGGAGCTCGTGCGCGGCGTCTCGCTCGCGGCCATCATGCAGGCCCTCGCGCAGCGCAAGCGGTCGATCCCGATCCCCCTGGCGACGCGCATCGCGCGCGACGCGCTCGAAGGGCTCGCGCACGCCCACGAGGCCGAGGGCGTCGAGGGCCAGCCCCTACGCCTCGTGCACCGGGACATCTCCCCGCAGAACGTGCTGATCGACGTGGCGGGCGTGGTGAAGGTCGTCGACTTCGGCATCGCGCGCGCCGAGACCCGCGCGGGCCGCACCCAGGGCGCGCAGATCAAGGGCAAGTTCGGCTACATGGCCCCCGAGCAGTGGAACGCCGGCGCCGACATCGACGCCCGCGCCGACCTCTTCTCGCTCGCGGTGGTGCTCTACGAGACCTCCACCGGCAGCCGCAAGCTCTTCAGGGGGCAGAGCGCGCCCGAGCTCTACCAGGCCATTCTCAAAGACACGATCCCGCCGCCCACGCTGCGCGTCGCCGAGTACCCGAAGAACCTCTCCGACGTGGTGATGCGCGGGCTCGAGCGCGACGCCTCGCGGCGGTGGTCGTCGGCCCGCGCCATGCGCGACGCCCTCGACGCGGTGATGCAGGCCAACCGATGGAGCGTCACCCGCGACGACCTCGCCCGCCTCGTCGCCCTCGCCCTCGACGGCCAGTCCATCGAGGAGCGCTGGGAGCGCGTCGCCTCGGGCGAGACGCTCGCCTCGGGCGACGACGTCGCCGCCGCCGCCGTGGCCGCGCTCGGCGCCTCGCGCCTGACCTCGCAGCGCCCCCCGTCGGCCATCTCGGGCCCCTACCCCGCCGTCGCGCCCCACGAGGGCCTCGCCGCGCCCTCCACCGAGGGGTCTTCGTCGGCCACGGTCTCCGCGAGGCCCACGGCCCTCGGGCTCAACGACGCGCCGTCGATCCCCTCGCCCAAGGAGCCCTCGCTCACGCCGCCGCCCGTCGAGGCCCCTCACGCGCAGCCTCACCCCGCGCGCCCGTCACACGTGTGGGCGGTGGCCGCGCTCGCGGGCTGGCTCGTCGCGCTCGCCGCGGGGGTGTCCCTGTGGCGCGCGCGCGCGCGGCTCGACGCAATCGTGGGCGACGCGCCCGTCGCCGTGGCGCCCGCGCCGCCGGTCGAGCGCGT
>JBDHVF010000315.1:0-8554 GCA_039809605.1 Polyangiales bacterium
CTGGTGGCCCCGTGGGTGGCCTCGTGCTTCTTCGACCCGGCGCTCGTCCGCGGGCTCGCGCGCGACGCGGCCCTCGTGGCGCGCGGCGACCTGCTCGCCGCGGCCGCGCCGAGCCCCAACGTGCTGGTGCTGCACGACCCCGCGTGCGACGGCGCCGCGGTCGAGGCCGCCGGGGCCGAGGGCCTCGCGCTCGACGGGTACGCGCCCGCGTCCGAGACCCCGTTCCTCCTCCGGCGCACGGTGTCGGTCGAGGGAGAGCCTGCGGGGCTCTTCGAACGGGAGGGGGCGTAGAAAGCCGCCGAGATCCGTGGCACTGTCGCCGCCGCTCGCGGGGCCCCACCTCGCACCCCCCAAGGGAGATCGTCGATGCCCACGGACCACACGCCGTTCGAGGTCACGTTCCATTCCGAGGCCCTCTCGCGGGGCGATCTGTTCCTGCGCCGCGTGCACGGCGTCGAGGAGATCTCGCGGCTCTTCGAGTTCGACCTCGAGCTGCAGACCGACGCCCACGCGGTGCTCGACCTCGCGGCGATGGACGCGATGCTCGAGGCGAAGACCACGATCGCGTTCGGCGCCGACGACGCGCACCCGCGCCACGGCGTGCTGCGCGAGCTCACGCTCGTCTCGCCCGGCGACGCGGGGCCCACGGTGTACCGCGCCGCGTTCGTGCCGCGGCTCTGGTACGCGACGCAGAACGTCGGGTCGTACGTGTTTCAAGACCTCTCGGTGCCCGAGATCGTGAAGGACGTGCTCACCGAGATCGGCTTCGCCGACGGCGACGACTTCGAGTTCCGGCTCACGAACGCGTACCCCAAGCGCGAGTACACCGTGCAGTACCAGGAGAGCGATTTCGACTTCATCTGCCGGCTGCTCGAGCACGAGGGGATCTTCTTCTTCTTCACCCACGAGGGCGTCGACAAGGTCGTGTTCGCCGACGGCAACAACGCCTTTCACCCCATCGAGGGCCTCGACTCGATCCCCTTCGACGCGCGCCTCGGCACCGTCGACGCGGCCGAGTCGGTGGTGGCGCTCTCGCGCACCGCCCGCGCCGTGCAGCAGAAGGTGATCCTCAAGGACTACAACTACCGCACGCCCTCGACGCAGCTCCGCGCCGAGGCGCCCGTGCTCGCGCAGGGCCACGGCTACCAGCTCTGGTACGGCGACCACTTCAAGGACGGCAAGCAGGGCCAGCGCTACGCCCGCGTGCGCGCGCAGGAGCTCGCGCAGCAGCGCCACGTCTACACGGGCCACTCGCGCGTGCGCGGCCTCACGGGCGGCACGAGGTTCACCCTCGAGGGCCACACGCTCCACGACATGGACGCGCAGTACGTCGTGACCCACGTGGTGCACTCGGCGGTGCAGCGGCGCTCGACGGTCGACGGCGGGGCCGAGGGCAACCAGGGCTACGCCAACGAGTTCACGGCCATCCCCGCGGCGACGCCGTACCGCCCCGCGCGCGTCACGCCGAAGCCCCGCATCTTCGGCATCATGCACGGCCGCATTGACGGGCCCTCGGGCCTCGGCAGCTCGGCCCCCATCGACGAGTTCGGGCGCTACAAGGTGCAGCTCCCCTTCGACGTGAGCGGCGAGCAGGGCGGCAAGGCCTCGCGCTGGATCCGCATGGCGCAGGTCTCGAGCGGCGGCGGGTACGGGATGCATTTCCCGCTGCACATCGGCACCGAGGTGCTGATCTCGCACCTCGACGGCGACCCCGACCGGCCCATCATCGTCGGCTCGGTGCCCAACCACGAGACCCTCAGCCCCGTCACCAGCAACAACCCCTCGCAGAGCGCCATTCGCACGCGCACGGGCATCGTCGTCTCGTTCGACGACGACTCGCCGTGAGCTGACGTCGAGGCCCCGATGACCACGCTCATCCACAACCGCCTCGGCGCGCGCTTCGAAGTGCTCGCCCACCCCGGCGCGGGCGGCGACGCCGTGCCGGCGCCCTACGCGGGCCCCGAGGACTTCCTCGCCACGTTCACCGCCGCGCAGCGCGTCGAGATCCTGCGCGCCCTCGGGTCGACCCCGGGCCGCTCGACGGTCGACCACGCGTCGCTGCGCAACCTCCGCAGCGACGTCGCGGCCACGGCCCTGCTCGTGCGGCTCGTGCGCGCGCGCCAGCTCGCGTTCCGCCAGCCCGAGGCGCCGTCGCGCCGCCGCGCCGCGGTGACCGCCGCCGCGGCCGCGGGCGCGGTCGTGCCCCGCGAGCCTCCGCCGCAGGCCCCGCCGCCGCCGCCCGTGCGCGAGGAGGTGCAGTGCGAGCTCCTCTCGGTCGAGGCCGTCTGCTCGCACAACGGCCGCAAGGCCAGCCGCGCGGGGCTCCTCGAGGTGGTGCCGGGCCGCGACCACGACCGCATCCGGCTCACGTCGCACATCCGCGGCGGCTGCGGCGATCACCCCCGGTGGGAGGTGCGCGCGCCCGGCGCGAGCGAGCCCGTGAAGACGGGGGTGAACTCGTCGTTCGTGGCGAAGAACTGGGCGTTCAAGACCCTGTGGGGCGTCTTCGAGGTGATGCCCCGGTCGTACTACGTGAACTGCACGTGCTGCTCGGGCCCCACGAAGCACCTCGAGGTCAAGGCGTACCCGATCGACCAGTGGAAGATCACCGCGGAGATCGACTTCAAGCAGAACCCCCTGCACTGGGCGTGGGACGTCACCCTCACCACGTGGGAGGACCTCGGCGGCGAGGACGAGGGCCTCAAGGTCAAGAACGAGATCCTCCACGCGCTGACCGACAAGAAGAAGCAGCTCGAGTGGGCCTTCGACAAGGTGCTCGCGCCGCTCGTGGGCAGCGACACCAAGTGGGAGCTCTTCAAGACCAAGATCTTCTTCACGGGCAAGTGGGCCGAGCACACCGACCACCGCGCGTTCTACAAGTACGAGGCGACGCTCAAGCTCGACCCGATCATCAAGGGCGAGTTCACCATCCCCTTCGGCCCCACGTCGGCCATCCCCCCGTGGATCAAGAAGTGGTCGACCGACCTCATCGGCGACCTGTACCTCTACCTGAAGTTCATCGGCGAGCTCTCGCTCCAGGGCCGCTGGGGGCGCTCGGGCCCCGACGAGCACGAGGCCACGGCCTCGGGCGAGGGCAAGATCAGCGTGAAGGTGGGCGGCAACCTCTTTCTGATGAAGAGGGGCGCGCTCAACCTCGACGTGAACGGCGGCACGTTCATCTCGGCCGAGGCCAAGGCCGCCGTCGCGCGCAAGCCCGCGATCGAGTACGACCTCAAGTGGGGCGGCCTCGAGATCGAGCTCACCATCGAGGCCGCGTGGGGCATGGTCGAGTACAAGCGCAAGTGGAAGGCCATCGACGGGTGCTCGCTGCTCGAGAAGACCCTCGGCCACAAGCCCGAGCCCTGGTACCCGCTGGGTAGGTAGCTACGAGAACAGCGACGCGAACGCGCGGCCGAACTCGAGCGGCTGCGGGCGGTCGCGCGGGTCGCGCGCCGTCGCCTCGCGCAGGAGCCTCGTGAGCGCGCTCGGAAAGCCCGCGAGGCGCCCGGCGTCTTCGAGCGGGTCGCGCTGCATGTGGGCCAGGATGCGGTCGCGCATCGAGCCGATCTCTTCGAAGAACGTGTGCCCCGTGAGCACGTTGTAGACGGTGCCCGCGAGCGCGTACACGTCGGCGCGGCCGTCGAGCTCCAGCGGGTCGAGCACCTGCTCGGGCGCGATGTAGCCCGGCGTGCCCGCGACGAAGCGGCCGACGGCCTCGTGCGAGACCTTCATCGCGCGCACCATGCCGAAGTCGATCACCACCGTCGAGAGCGGCGGCGTGCGCGCCGGGTCGCGGTGCTTCTGCGCGTCGAAGGTCTCGCCGCCCTGAAGCGGAAGTCGCAGCCAGAGGTTGGCGGGCTTGATGTCCCGGTGCACCAGCCCCGCGGCGTGCAGGGCCGCGAGCCCCGCGCAGGTCTCGGGCACCACCTGCCGCAGCTCGAAGAGCGACATGAGTCGCGCGCCCGCGTACGCCTTGAGGTCGGCGCCGATCAGGTACTCGAGCACGAGGAAGGGCACGCTGTTCGAAACGCCCCGGTCGATGATGTTCGCCACGTGCGGGTGGTAGAGCCCCGCGAGCGCGCGCGCCTCGTCGACGAACGACGCGAGGATGGCCTCGCGCTCCTTGTCGTTGGCGTCGGCGAGCGCGTCGGCCTTGGGGATCTTCAGCACGAAGAGCCGGTCGGCGCCGGGCTTGCGCACCAGCCACACCGTGCCGACGCCGCCCTCGCCGAGCGGGCGCACGAGCTCGTAGCCCTCGATCACCTGCGGCGCCTGCTTCTTCGCCACGGGCGGCGGCGGCGGCGTGCGGCGCACCGCGGAGCTCACCGCGGCCTCGACGAGCGCCGAGGTGATCGGGCCGAGCGAGCCGAACCACACGCCGAGCGAAGACAGGTCTCGCACGCGGATCGCGCGCGCGACCAGGGCCGCCACGCGCGGCGCGTTCTCGGACCCGAAGCCCTCGTCGGTGGGCGAGGGGTGAAGGGCCTTCACCGGGTCTTCGAGGGCCGTGTGCAGGCGCTCCGCGGCGAGTGCGAGCGCGAGGCACAGGGGCTCGAGCCCCGGCCGCGCCCCCGACGCCGCCGTGAAGCGACCGAGCGCGTCGGCGAGGCTCAGGAGCGCGCGGGAGAGCTCGGTGTCGGTCGCGTAGAGCGCCGCGAGGGGGGCCTCGACCGCGTCGCGCCACGCGCCCTCGGCGGCCTTCGGGCGCACGGTCTCGGGCCGCGGACCGTCTCCCGAAATGGTCGTGCGCACCGACTCGACCGCCACCGCCGCGCGGATCTGGTCGGCCAGCTCGCAGCAGCGCTCGAGCGCGCCCGGCGCGATCATCGGCAGCGCGCTCGCGAGCTGAAGGAGCATCGCGGGACGGTCGATCACCAGCGCCCACCACGCCGCGAAGGGGCCGAGCCAGCGCACGTCGTCGAGCTCGCCCAGGGCCGTGCCGCGCGTCGTGTCGACGAGCCTCCAGAGGAGCGCGCTCATCGCCGCGCGCAAGGGCGCCGGGAGCTCGCGCGACCCGTCGGCCAGGCCCTCGACCTTGCGCAGCCACAGGCACGTGTGGTGCGCCGTGGGGCCGCGGCCGGGGCCGAGCGCAGGCTCCTCGCCGCACGCGTCGAGCGCGTAGCTCCCGAGGCGGATGGCGAGCACCTCGAGCGCCACCTGCGTCTCGCGGTCGAGGTCGCCCGCGCGGCGCCGCTGCGCCACCTCGTCGAGCAGCGCCTCGGGCGCGTGGGCGATCACCTCCCAGGTCTCTCCGAGGTCGGGCTCGGGCACCGGCGAGCTCGACGGCGACGTCGCGAGCAGCGGCCCCCAGAGCCCCAGCGCGAGCGAGCGCGCGATGCCCTCGACCGCGTTGAGCCCCGCGGCGCGGCGGCGCGGCGAGGGCTCGGTGAGCGCCACGCGGCGGGCCTCTTGAAACGTCGCCGCCAGGGCGCCGGCGAAGCGCGCGGCGCGGGCGTCGGCCTCCTCGTCGTCGTACTGTGCGGCGAGGCGTACGAGGTTCTCGAGGCCCTGCTCGAGGTCGAGCGGGTCGCGCTCGGCGCCGTCGACGGGGTCGGTCACCGCGAGCACGTCGAGCCACCGGCGCCACTCGTCGATCGAGCTCGTATGGCTCCGCCGCGCGCGCTCGCGGAGCTGCCGCAGGGGCGTCTCGACCGCGGGCTGGTGCTGCGCGCGGCGCCCGAGCGCGCCGAGGCCGCGGGCGAGCGCGCGCGCCGCCACGCCTCCACCGTCGCCCGCGAGGATGCGCGAAGCCAGACGGTCCCAGACGTCACGCCGGTCGAAGAGGAGGTACGGCGTCGCCGCGGCCACGGCCCCGAGCGCCACGGGGCCGACGCTCGGGTCGTCGACGATCGAGGCCAGCTCGCCCGAGAGCACCTTGAGGCGCTCCGCGCCCTGCGCCGCGAAGGCCGTGAGCGCGCGCTGTCGCAAGAGCTCCGACTCGCTGCGCAGCCAGTCGAGGAGCGTGCCTTCGAGCGCGTCGATCACCCCCGCGAGGCGCCCCACCGCGCGGGCCGCGTGCACCCACACGAGGGGCTCGGGGTGCAGGAGCAACGGCTGGAGCACCTGCAGCGTGCGCCCCACGACCTCGGGCTGCGTGGGGGGAATGCCCCTCGCGCAGGTCTCGAGGCACCGCGCGGCGAGCACGCGCCCGCGCAGCGCGCCGCGCGCGGGCTGCCCCACGAGGTGTTCGAAGGTCGCGTCGGTGCCCCAGAGCCACGCGCCGAGCTCGGGGAGCTGGAGCGCGCTGGCGCCGGCCTCCCACACGAGGATGTCGAGCCGCGCGCGGGCCTGCGCGTGCTCGGGGTCGGCGAGCCACGAGGCATCTCCCGCGAGCGGCGCGCAGAGCAGCGCGTCGACGAGGGGACCCTCGAGCAGCCGCGCGCGCGCCACCGTCGGCACGATCGCGCGGTGGAGGTCGTGCGCCGTCGCCGACGCGAGCAGCGGCGCCACGCGCGCGTCGGAGCGCGACACGCTCGCGGCGCACCACGCGAGCAGCACCACGCCCGAGGGCGACGCGAAGAGCTTCGCGAGCTCGCCCACGCCGTGCGTCGAGCGGGTGAAGCCGGGGATGGCGCGGTCGAGCGCGTCGGCCGCGGCGCGGGGGCCGGGCGGCAGCGCGTCGGCGCGCAGACCCCGCCAGTGCGCGAGCAGCGCCTCGGTGGCGCCCGATGTGGTGAGGTGCGCGGCGAGCGTCTGAAAGCTGTCGGTGACCGCGGTGGGCAGCATCGTGTGCGGCCGCGAGCCTACACGAGCGGGCGCCGAGGCGGCGAGAAGTGCGCAGGAGGGGATGAGTGGCGGATGCCGCTCGGAGCGTCAGCGAGCGTCGGGGTCGGCGAGCCGTAGCGTACCGGTTGGGCTGCGGTGATAGAGCGCTGCTCCGAGGCGTCTGGTCCGCCGCGGGAGAGCGTCCGTGACGTCGTCGGTCGATCGGAGAGGAGACCCCGAAGCGTCAGCGAGGGGAAGAGACCGAAGCGCTTCCAGAACGCGCTCCGACGACGCTCCGGCGGCGTCCCCGTCGCTCACGCTCCGGGGTCTCCTCTCCGATCGACCGACGACGGGCGCGCTCGGAGAGGAGACCCCGAAGCGTCAGCGAGGGGAAGAGACCGAAGCGCTTCCAGAACGCGCTCTGACGACGCTCCGGCGGCGTCCCCGTCGCTCACGCTCCGGGGTCTCCTCTCCGATCGACCGACGACGTCACGGGCGCTTCCTTCGCTCATACCAGACGCGGCGAGCAGCGCTCTCTCGACGCCGTGAGTGCGACGCCAGTTTTCGGCGCGGGCGCACTCGCCGCAAGTGCGCGAGTCGCAGTTCGATCGTCACGTCCCCAGCGCGCACCCGGCCGCGGCCCTGGTATACGATCCGCCGCGAAGGAGTCGCACGCGCGTATGTCGCTCAGGGAGCCCCATGCGTCTGGCGTAGCTGCCCTCGCGGCCGTGAGCCTGCTCATGGTGCTGGCCTTCGCGCGCTCACAGCAAGGTCGCGACGCTTCGCCCGACGCGGGCGCCGTGGTGCATCCGCTGCCTCCGCCGCCTCAGTCGCCGTCGTGCCCGAGCGACATGGCGCTGATCCCCGCGGGTGAGTTCCTGATGGGCTCACCCGATGGGCAGGGCAACACCGACGAGCACCCGCAGCATCGCGTGCGGTTCGCGCAACCGTTCTGCATCGACCGCACGGAGGTCTCGGTGTCGGCGTACCGCGCGTGCGTGAACGACGGCGGCCACTGCACGGCGCCGAACCCCTTCCGCGACGCGCGTCACGACAACGACTACTTCTGCAACTGGGACCGTCCTGGCGCCGACGATCACCCCGTGAACTGCGTCGACTGGATGCAGGCGAAGGCGTTCTGCGAGTGGAGCGGCCACACCGACGGCGCGCGTCGTCTCCCTCGCGAAGCGGAGTGGGAGTACGCGGTGCGAGGGAGCGCGAACCGCATATACCCCTGGGGCAACGATGGGCTCGACGGCACACGCGCGAACCTCTGCGGCGACGAATGCGTGCAGTACGCGCGCGATCACGGCTTCCGAAACTGGACACAGCTCGCTGGCTGGCACGACGAGTACGGGGCGACGGCCCCCGTGACCGCGTTCTCGATGACCGGCGCGACGCCCGAGGGCGTGCTCAACCTCGCTGGCAACGTGTGGGAGTGGGTCGACGACGTGTACGCGTCGGATGCGTACCTACACCACGACTCGGCAGGGTTTTACGCGCGCGATGCATCCACACCGTCACAGACGACAGAACTCCGCGTGTACCGTGGGGGCGGCTGGTACAACATCGACGCCTCCAGGGCTCGCGCGGCGGTTCGCGACTGGGTTGAACCGACGGTCCGTTACAGCGCTCTCGGGGTCCGGTGCGCTCGCGGGGTACGTTGAGCCCGGGGCGTCACCCCGCGAAGCCGTGGTGAATCTTCGACGCGTGGTCGGGCGAGGTGCCCCCGCCGTTCGTGAAAATCCCGTTGACGCCCCTTCGTCTGCTCAGTTAGGGCTTGGCCGAAAATAACTTTGTCAATTTCGACGGTGCGGCCGGATCGTGTAGCCCCACTTGGGAAGCGACC
>JBDHVF010000316.1:0-8536 GCA_039809605.1 Polyangiales bacterium
TCGGTCGTCAAGCCTTCCAACGTCGATGGTACTGCAAGGGTGACCTTGTGGGAGAGTAGAACGCTGCCGGGGTCCTATCCAGAAGCCCTCGCTGGTCGCAAGCCAGCGGGGGCTTCGCCTTTTCGAAGCGTCGTGTGCGTGTCGCCGCGTCGCCGTGGCCACGCGCCCTCACGAACACGGCGAGCATCCGACACGCACGCGCGACGCGACGTGGCCGCGGCTTTGCGAAGGTGATCCGCCGCCCGAAACTGGCAAGCGCCATCGGGCACGAGGTACCGTCGCATGGTGACGAGAGCGTGGAAGGTCGGCGCGTTCGTGGCCCTCACGGCCCTCTGCGCCTCGGGCGTCGCCGTGCCGCGGATCGCCCGCGCGAGGATCGCGCGCGCCGTCTACGAGCGCTGTCATCGCGTGCTCGACGGCGAGTGCACGCTCGGAGACGTGCGCCTCGCAATCGACGGCGTGCTGATTCGCGACCTCACCGTGCGCATGAAGGGCGGGCGCTACACCGCGCACGCGCACCGCCTGGGCGTGCGTCTCAGGTGGTTCGCGCTGGTCTTCGGCTCGCCCCAGAGCGTCGAGGTGGAGGTCGACGGGGTCGACGTGACGGGCCGGGCTTCACTCGATCAGATCGTCGCCGATCTGCGCGCTCGCCGGGCCGACGACGGCGGCCCCCGACGCACTCGTGTGCGCCTCGCGGGCGTTCATGTCGCCGGCGTCGATGCGCGCCTCACCATCACCGATCTCGCAGGCCACGACTTCGGCATACGGCTGCGGCAGGGGGGCCTCGAATGGGCGCGCGAGACGGCCGGGTTCACCGCGCGCTGGAGCGACCTCTCCGCGGAGTATGCGGGCGTCCGCGCGCGATCGGGCGCGTGCACGGTGCTCGACGGCATCGACACGGCATCGTCGCTCGACTGCCGGGAGTTCGAAGCCGACGTCGACGTCGCGCGCGCTGCGGAGGTGCGGGCCGCGATCGAGCACGCGCTGCGAGTCGTGGCACCCACGCGCCAGCACGGTTTGGAGGCAGCGTCCGACGTCGCGAGCGCGGAGCCCGCACCGCTCCGGCAAACGCAGGTGAGGTTTCGCGACGGCCGGGTGCGTGTGCTCCACCGCGACGACGTGATCGCGGACCTCGCGCCCGCCGCTGTCTCAGCGCTCGCTGAAGGCGGCGAGTTGCGCGAGGCGACCTTTCAACTCGGCGGCGAGGACGCGCGGCAGCCCTCGCTCTCGCTGGCGTTCAACCGCATGCACGAGCCCTGGCAGGTCGACCTCGACGCGGCCGCCCTGCCCTTGCGACGACTCGCGCCGTGGGTGCCCGCGGTCCCGTGGCACGGCACCGAGAACGGGCGCGCACACGCCCGGGTGCACGTCGAGCCCGGCGACGCGCCCGAACGCCTCGAGGTGTCGGGCGACCTCTTCGTCGAAGACTTCGGCCTCCAGCACCCGGGCTTCGCGCGCGAGCCCATCGACGGGCTCTCGGTCTCGCTCGACGGGCGCGCGATGATCGACCTCGCGCAGCGTCGTGTCTCCACGCCGGGGCTCAACTGGCAGGTCAACGGCGTCCCGTTCACCGTCGCGGGCTGGGCCGAGCGGTCGCGCGAGCACACGTCGTTGGACGTCTCGCTCCACGTGCCGCCGTTCACGTGCGACGGCGCGCTGCGCTCGATGCCGACGCCGGTCACGGGCGTCGTGGCCTCGCTCGGGCTCACCGGCACGGTGGGCGGCGACGCGCACCTCGCGCTCGACACGCGGAGGATCTCGGACACCGCGTTCGACTACAGCGTGCGCGACGGGTGTCAGGTCACGTCGGCGGGCTGGGGCATCAGCGTGCGCCGCTTCGCGGGGCCCTTCGTGCAGCGGGTGCAGGAGCCCGGCGGGCGCGTGCGCGCGTTCGTGACCGGGCCGGGGTCGCCCGCGTGGGTGCCCGTCGAGGCCATTCCCCCGAACGTGCTCAACGCGGTCATCAGCCGCGAGGACGGGTCGTTCTATCAGCATCGCGGGTTCTCGCCCGGCGAGATCCGCGGCGCGCTCGTGCGCAACGTCAACGAGGGCCGCTTCGCCTACGGCGCGAGCACCATCTCGATGCAGCTCGTGAAGAACGTCTTTCTCGCGCGCGAGAAGACGCTCGTGCGCAAGCTCCAGGAGGTCGTGCTCACGTGGTGGCTCGAGCAGTCGATGGAGAAGTCGGCCATCCTCGAGCTCTACCTCAACGTCGTCGAGTTCGGCCCGGGCATCTACGGCATCGGCCCCGCGTCGCGCTTCTTCTTCGGCCGCGAGCCGCGCGACCTCACGCCGTTGCAGGCCATCTACCTCGCGACGCTGCTCCCCGCGCCCATCCCGCGCTTCGCCATCTTTCAGCGCGGCGCCGCCTCGCCCGACACCGTCGCGCGCCTGCGCGCCATCGCGCGCTCGATGGCCGCCAACCGGATGATGTCGCAGGCCGACGCCGACGCGGCCCGCACCGAGGCCTTCGCGTTCAGGCCCCGAGAGGCGCCCGTGCCCGGCGCGGCCACCCTGGACGTCGACCCGGCCACCACCGACGAGGCCGCGCGCACGCTCTCGGAGCGCGCCGTCGTCGCGGTGAGCGAGCCTTCGAACGAGCCCGAGACGCCCGTGGACGCGACGGGCGACGAGCCTTCCAGCGACGGCGCGGGCGAGCCGCGGTGACCGCGCGTCGGGACGTTGCCCCGCGCGCCCGCGGGAGCGTAGCATCGCCGCGCGATGAGCTCCCGCACCTCGGTCGTACCCCTCAAGACCATTCGCGTCGTGGCCGCCGTGATCGAGCGCGACGGGAAGTACCTCATCACCCAGCGACGAGCGAGCGCCGTGCTACCGCTGCTGTGGGAGTTTCCGGGCGGCCGGGTGGAGGAGGGCGAGAGCGACGCCGAGGCCCTCAAGCGCGAGGTGCGCCACCGGCTCGGGGCCGAGATCGAGGCCGGGCACATCATCTCGTTCGTGAGCCACGCGTACGAGAGCTACGTCGTCGACCTGCACCTCTACGAGTGCCGCCTCGCGGGCGGCACGCTCGCAGCGCTCGCGGTCAACGACTTCCGCTGGGTGCGCTCCGACGAGTTCGACCGCTACCCCTTCACGCCGGCCGACGAGGCTTCGATGTCGAAGCTCCTCGGGGAGTCGTAGCCACCTCGCGCCCCCGCGGCGCCGTGGTTACCCTCGTCAGGTCATGCAGAACTGCACGGTGTGTGGCGCTCCCATGGCGCCCGGAGAGACGGTCTGCCACCACTGCGGCCGCGCGCACTACGGGCCCGTGTGCGCCTCGTGCCAGCAACCCGCGCCCACGCTCGTGCGCGGCGGCAAGGTCATCTGCTCGGGCTGCGGCGCCACGCGCGGCCCTCTCTCGGGCGTTCCGCTCAACATGGCGGGCCAGGCCCACCGCGTGGGCAGCGTCGTCACGTCGGTGCTCGCGTGGGCCGTCGTGCTCGGCGGCCTCGCGCTCGGCGGCCTCGTGGGCTTCGTCGTGAGCATGATCGCCACCGTCGCCGCGGCGAGCGTGTGGTGGGGCGTCGGCGCGGGCCTCGCGCTCGGCGGCACCGCGGGCGCCGCGGGCGCGCTGCTCCTGAAGGGCAGCCGTCGGCTCGACGAGCGCGCGCGGCAGATCCGCGACGAGGCGTACGAGCAGTCGATCCTCGCGATGGCCGCGACGCGCTGGGGCTCGGTCACCACGCTCGAGGTCTCGCAGCAGCTCGGCATCCCGCTCGCCGAGAGCGACCGAATCCTCGGCGAGATGAGCCAGAAGGGGCGCGCCCTCGTCGAGATCAACCGCGACGGGATCCTCCAGTACACGTTCAAGGACGTGCCCGGCGCGCTCGCGCTCCCCTTCGCGCCGAAGGGGCCGCCCACCGGCGTGCGCGTCGAGACGGCCACCGCCGGCGAGATCGCGAAGGAGCGCGTGGAGCGCGAGTTCGAGGAGATCCGCACGCGCGCCCACGCGCAGGGCGAGGCGCGCAAGCCGTAGTAGGCTCCGTCGCCACGCGATGGACTTTCACCTCTGGACGCCGGTCATCTCCGCGGTGCTCGCCCTCGCGATCGCCGTGAAGGTCGTGCTGCGCAGCCGCAAGCGCCGCGCCCACTGGCTCTTCATCGGCTTCGCCACCAACGTCGCGGTCTGGTACTTCGCGACCTTCCTCGAGTACCGCGGCGGCAAGGGCGCGATCCTCGGGCGCGTCACGGCCCTCATGGCCGTGCTCCTGCCGCAGACGGGCGTGCGCTTCCTGCGGGCGTTCAGGCCCGACGCGCCGGGCGCGCCCACGGCCCTCGACCGCTGGGCCACGTACCTGTTCTTCCCCATGCTCGCGGCCGTGCTGTCGCCGTGGTTCGACCAGAAGTACGCCGGCGCGGCCATTCGCATCGCCATCTCGGCCTACGTCGTGGGGCTGCTCATCACCGCCGTGAGCGCGCTCTACACGGGCGGCCGCGCGACCCCGTCGCGCATGGAGCGCCGCCGCGCCCTCTACCTCGTCGGCGTCGGCGTGCTCGCGACGCTCGTCACCACCGCCGACCTCGTGCCCTTCACGGTCAACCGCATCGTGCCGGGGGAGCTCCCGCCGCTCGGGTCGATCCTCGTGCTGGTGGTGCTCTACATGTTCTCGGAGGTCGTCGAGCGCCGGCGGCTCATCGACCTCTACGAGCTCGCCGGGCGCTTCGTGGTGCTCACCGCGCTCGCCCTCGTGCTCGCGGGCATCTACTACCGCCTGGTCGACTGGGAGCTCATCGCGCAGCGCGGCACCCGCGAGGGGCCGTACTTCCTCAACGCCATCGTGGCCTCGCTGGTGATCCTCATCCTGTTCGACCCGCTGCGCGGGCGCGTCGAAGACCAGATCGGCCGCTTCTTCTTCGGCGAGCGCTACGACTTCGAGCGCGCCGTCGCCGACCTTCGCAACCGCCTCGCGCACATCCTCGAGCTCGACGCCATGGGCCGCGTGCTCATGCAGGGCCTCGAGGGCTCGCGCCGCGTGACCTTCGCCGCGCTCTACCTCGTCGACGCCGACCGCAAGGGGCTCGACCTCTTCGCCCACCTCGGCGCCGCGCCCGACGCGCGCCTCGAGCTCGCCCCCTTGCGCGCCCTGCTCGACGTCTTGAAAACCCAGGGCGCCGTGGTGCGCGAGCTGATCGAGCGCGAGCGCGAGGACCGCCTCGAGCTCGGCGAGAGCCGCGAGGCCGAGGGGCTCGCCGAGGCCGCGCGGCCGCTCGCGGCGATGGGCGCGGGCGTGCTCCTCGCGCTCGAGAGCGACGCGGGCGACCTCATCGGGCTGCTCGCCGTGAGCGACGACCGCATGCGCGACGCGTTCTCGCCCGACGAGGTGCAGATGCTCCGCGGCCTCGCCGCGCAGGCCGCCATCGTCGTCGAGAACAGCCGCCTTCACGCGCGCATCAAGGAGCGCGACCGGCTCGCGGCCCTCGGCGAGATGGCCGCGGGCCTCGCGCACGAGATCCGCAACCCCCTCGGCGCCATCAAGGGCGCCGCGCAGATGATGGACACCAGCGCCGACGAGCCCGCGCAGAAGGAGCTCCTCGGGATCATTCAAGAGGAGGTCGAGCGGCTCAACAACGTCGTGGGCTCCTTCCTCGACTACGCGCGCCCCTACCGCGGCAACCCCGTGCTGCTCGACGTGACCCAGGTGGTCGAGCGCAGCGTGCAGCTCCTTCGCAACGGCCTGCCGCCCACCCTCGACCTGCGCGTCGAGCTGCCGCCCTCGCTGCCCACGGTGCGCATCGACCCCGAGCACCTGCGGCAGGTGCTCATCAACCTCGTGCGCAACGCCGTCGAGGCCATGAAGGGCGCGGGCGCGGTGACCGTGAGCGCCACGCGGCGCGCGCACGGCGGGTTCGTGCGCGGCGCCGACGAGGGCGCGGCGCCCGAGGTCGTCGAGGTGAGCGTGCGCGACACGGGCCCCGGCATCGATCCCTCGGTGCAGCGCAACCTCTTCATCCCCTTCTTCACCACCAAGGCCAGCGGCACGGGCCTCGGGCTCGCGATCTGCCAGCGCCTCGTCGAGTCCGCGGGCGGGCGCATCACGGTGCGCTCGTCGGGCGCGGGCACGACCTTCACCGTCGCCCTGCCCGTCGCGACCGCCACGCAGAGCACGGACCCCGACCTCACGGGCCGTCGCCGCCCCGCCGAGGCGCCCGCGTCCCCGCAGTGAGCCGCGACGTCAGCGCGGGTCGAAGAGCTGCACCTCGCCCGCGGGCGACTTCTCGACCGCCTGCAGCGCGCGGAAGCGGTAGAGCGTGAGCTCGGGGCGCAGGTGCCCGGGCGGGGCCACGCCGCGCTCGCGCGTGAGCGCGCGCAACGCCTCGGTGGGGTCGGGCGCGGGCGACCACGGGGTCGGCGGGAGGCTGTACTCCCACGTCGCGAGGCGCTCGTAGCCCACGGCCCACACGTGCGGGTCGGCCGCGCGGCGCAGGAACTCCGGCGCGCGCGCGCCGAGCACGCCCTTGTCGTAGAAGATCGCGAGCGTGAGCGAGAGCGAGCGGAGCCCGTCGCGCAGGCGGCCGTAGCGCTCCTGCTGGCGCGAGGTCCACCGGTCGAGCACCGCGAAGCACACGTCGATGAAAGCCTTCGCGATCGAGCCGCCGCGCGTCGAGCGCCACAGGATCGCGTCGCGCCCGTCGCGGATCATCAGCGCGACCTCCACGGGGCGCGGGCGGCGCAGGGCCTCGGGGAAGATGCGCTCCGGCGGCGCCACGGCGCCCGAGAGCACCAGGCGCGCGACCGTGATGAGCCTCCGCGCGTCGGCCGGGTCGAGCGTGACGGGCTCGCGGGCCTCGTAGAGCGCGGCCGTGTCGTCGAGGTACACCGCGGTGAGGCGCTCGCTCGCGCGCATCTCCGAGAGCGCGCGCGCGACGGAGCTCGCCGGGCCCACGGGGCGGTCGGTGCGCACGAGCAGCCCGTCGAGGTGCGCGCCGCGGTACGCGTCCGCCACGCGCGGTTCGCTCCCCGCGTCGAGGGCGGCGGCCAGGTCGGCGAAGCGCGACACGGGCGCGAGCGTCGCGTCGCCCGAGGGCAGCGCCCACGGCACGCCGCCCGCCACGGCCACCGTGCCCCGGTCGCGGAGCTGCGCGGAGAGCTCGGCGTAGCGCGACGACCAGGGCGCCTGGAGCCACCCCTCGCGGAACGCCACGGCGGCGAGGCCCGTGAGGGCCGCGAGCGCGACGGCGACGAAGAGCCAGAGCTTCCGCACGAGGGCGCGGAAGCTACCGCGAAGGTGCGCGGACGTCACGCGCGACGATTCCATTCCGGGCGCGAGGGGACTAATGTCCGCGCGCCTCGCGCGAGACGCGCTGCGCCCGCGCGGCGGAAGGAGTCGTTAGCCCCGTGATCATTGGAGTCCCGAAGGAGATCAAGACCCGCGAGTACCGCATCGGCATGACGCCCGCGGGCGTTCGCCAGCTCACCCAGCGCGGTCACACCGTGCTCGTCGAGGCCCGCGCGGGCGAGGGGTCGGGCCTGCGCGACGAGCAGTTCGTCCAGGCCGGCGCGCAGATCGTCCCCACGGCGGCCGAGGTCTGGAACCGCGCCGACATGGTGATGAAGGTCAAGGAGCCCCTGCCCGCGGAGTTCGAGCACTTTCGCCCGGGCCTCGTGATCTACACGTACCTGCACCTCGCCGCCGAGCCCGTGCTCACGCGCAAGCTCATGGAGAAGAAGGTCCGCGCGGTCGCGTACGAGACCATCCAGCTCGCCGACGGCTCGCTGCCGCTGCTGCGCCCGATGAGCGAGGTCGCCGGGCGCATGGCCGTGCAGGCCGGCGCGACGAGCCTCGAGAAGTGGCGCGGGGGCAAAGGGGTGCTCCTCGGCGGCGTGCCCGGCACGCGCCGCGGGCGCGTGGTCATCCTCGGCGGCGGCGTGGTGGGCCGCAACGCGGCGCGCATCGCCATCGGCATGGGCGCGCAGGTCACCGTGCTCGACGTCCGCGCCGACACCATGGACTACCTCGAGGACATCTTCGGCGGCTCCATCGAGACCCTCTACTCGAACCCCGCCAACATCGAGGAGGCCGTGACGCGCGCCGACCTCGTCATCGGCGCGGTGCTCGTCACCGGCGCCAAGGCCCCCACCCTCGTCGACCGCGCGCTCGTGGGCAAGATGGAGAAGGGCTCGGTCATCGTCGACGTCGCCATCGACCAGGGCGGCTGCATCGAGACCGTGCGCCCGACCAGCCACGACAACCCCACCTACGAGGTCGACGGCGTGATCCACTACTGCGTGCCCAACATGCCGGGCGCCGTGGCCCACACCTCGACCTTCGCGCTCACCAACACCACCATGCGCTACGCGCTCGCCATCGCCGACCACGGCGTCGTCGCCGCCGCGAAGCGCGCCCCCGCCCTCGCCCTCGGCATCAACTGCTACGACGGCGCGTGCACCTACGAGGCCGTCGCGCAGGCCCACGGGCTCGAGTACACCCCGCTCGAGAAGTTCCTCGGCTGACCCTCACCGCACGATCGGCGCGTCGTTCGGCAGCGGACCGCGCGCCGGTCGCGGCGTCGCGCGCCTCGCGGGTCGCCGCGGCGGCGC
>JBDHVF010000317.1:0-8500 GCA_039809605.1 Polyangiales bacterium
CTGTTTCCTGGGTGGTGCGCGCCGAGTGTCGACGATCTCGCTGCGGGCCTGCTCCCCGACCATGGACGCCAGACTGACACGGAGCACCGTGGTGTCGGGCTCCTTCGCGCTCTGCTCCCCGCGGTGCTGGAGCGCGCGAGTGACGCCTTCGACCGGGCCGAGCGCCCGATCCCTCGAAGCGTCGCGGAAGCCGCGATCCCGCTCGCGGCCCGTCGCGGCTGGCCCATGGCGAAACTAATCAGTGTGTTTCGCTCACCCTCGCTCGCCGAGTCGGAGCGTCTCGCGCGGCGCCTCGAGGCGCTCGATGAAGGCGTGCGCGCGCAGACGGTCGACGCGATGTGGACGGCCCTGCTCGGCGCGTCGCGGAGCGCCGTCGACGCGCTGGCGCACTTCGAACCCGACGGCCCGACGCCGCGAGAGTTCCCGCGATCGCCGCTCACGATCCTGCTGCACGCGCGCTTCCCCGCGGGCGCCATCGTCTCGGCTGTCATGGCGTTCAAGCGCTGGGACGCCGAGTCGGGTGCGCTCCTGCTGCGCAGGACACCAGCAGGGCATCAGCTCACGATCGCGCGTGCGCTCGCGAAGGCTCTGGACTCGGAGGCGCACACCACGGTCGACATCCTCAAGCCCTTCGGCCGCGAGCTCGTCGAGGTGCTCGTCGGTCTCGCCGCCCTCAGCGATGGCACGGTAGCGACGCGCGCCGTGTGGGAGGTGGCGCCGGACGTCGCCTGCGTCCAGGCCGAGCGCGAGTACGCCTGCGGGAGCCTTGGCCCGTGGGTCCGCAGCACGCCCGCCCACTGCATGGGCATGCTCCTCGAGGTGGCCGCGCGGCATCCGCCGAGCCCCGGACCCGAGGGGCTGCGGTACTGGCTCTCGCAGAGGCTTCTGGAAGTCGGTCCGGAGGCCGAGCACGTATGGGCCCTCCTCCAGCGCGTGGGATGGCCCGGCTCCGAGGGCCCACGTCGCCCGACGGAGGGCGCCCCGTGACGTGGCGCTCGCGCGGAGGGACTCGAAGGGGGGGATCTCGACGACTCCCCGATGCATTTCCTTTTGATGCAGTTCGCGCGGGCATGCCAGGAGGCTCCAAGTGCGTCACCACCGCTCGCCTGCACGGACGGGGCAGGCGCGTCGGAGGCACTTGTTTCATGTGCTTTCGCGCGATTCGAGGGGGCGCTGAGGAAGCCCTGACGGGGGCTTCTCCGGCCCGCTGGTTGAAATGCATCGAGCGGTGCCTCCGAGGGCGGGACCGGCCGCGCAGAGGCGCCGTCGCACGGAAATGCATCGCCGCGTGGAGCGGCAACTCCCCGCTGCTCTCGGCAGGAGCGACACGCGCGGCGGCGCTCACGTCGAGCGAGGACCCTGACGGCCATCCACGGGCGACGTGGCTGCCCCCGAAGACGGCAGCATCGCCGGGGGCGTGGGGGCTACATGCACCGGCCGACGGCGCCCGAGGAGTGATCGCAGGTGCCGCTGCAGCAGTCGTCGTCGGTCAGGCACTCGCCCCGCGTGACGCACGAGCAGAGACCGTCGACGCAGAGCAGCCGACTGCAACAGTCGTCGCCGCTGTAGCACCGCGTATTGCGGCCCCCGCAGCAGACGAGATCCCCGGCGGGGTTGCCTCGCAGTCGTTCGCAGCGAAGGCCGTCGCAGCACCTCAAGGCGGTCGTCGCGGGATCGCACCCTCGACGCTCCGGGCCGGCACATTGCGGCGGGTCGTCGATGAGCTGGCAGGTGCCGCCCCGACACTCGAAGCCCGGCATGCACTGCGGGCTCGTCGCGCAGCAAGAGTCCCCTCGTCGGCCGTAGCATGGACCGCTGGGCATTGCGTCGAGCGGGGTGACCACCATCCCATCGTCCGCGGGGCGCATCACATCGGTGTGTACATCCTGTGTCGCCGCGTCGGGCGAGGGCGGCAACGCCTGGTCGTCCGGCGGAGCAGACACGTCCGTTGGCGCCGCGCCCGCGTCGAGAGGCCGAAACACCCACGCGTCACCGCTGCACCCTAGCACGAGCGCCAGCGGCGCCATCAGCTTGCGACTCACAGACTTCCTCCGATCTGCACGGTCACGCCGTCGCGCGAAGGCACGATCGCCGCGGTGGTCTGGGCGCTTCTCCCGCGCGGCGCGGCGAGCCACCAGATGAGGCCCCCGGCGACCGCCGCGCCGCCGATGCCGAACGCGACGTCGGCACCGTAGAGCAGGCTTCGGTAGCTCTCGTCGTCGGCGCGAGCGGACTCCTGACATCCAGCGGATCCACACGCGTCGTCACGTCGGCTCTGCGCGCCGTTCGACAACACGAACAGCGCCACGCCCGCGGCGACACCCGCCGCGCCGAGGCCCACGACCACCCACGGCCCCGCGCCCGGACCGCGGGTCGACGTGGAGCGCGAGTCCGTGGCCGTCGCCGCCGCAACGCCTTGCGCCGTCTCGTTCGACGACGTCGTGCCCTCGGCGTCGAGCGCGACGTCGACCTGCGCCGCGCTCCCCGCGGCGACGACGACGTCCCGCGACGCCGCGCGGAACCCATGCGCTTCGACGCGAACGGCCACGCGGCCGGGCATCACCGGGCTCGGCACGCCGAGGAGCGACGTGGGCAGGTCGGTGTCTCCAACACGCACGCGGAGCCCCGCCGCCGAGGCAGGGGTGACCCGCACGGTGAGCCGCCCGATGGAAGGCTCGACCTCGGCGGCCAGCGTGCGGCAGACCTCCACTAGCTGCTCTCGGTTTCGCAGCGAAACATCGGCCTGCGCCTCGCGCACGCAGGCCGTGGCGTGGTCGAGGGCCTCGACGAGGTGGCCCGCGGTGCGGTGCTCCTGCGCGAGCATCAGCCTGAGCGAGGGTGTCTGTCGGATCTGCGCGGCCTGCATCGCGAGCGTCAGCGCGGCCGCGTGATCGCCCGACGAACGCGCTCGCTCCGCTCGCTCGAGGAGGTCGCGTCGCGCCACCTCGCTACGAGAGTCCTGCGCGTAGACGGCGACGGGGAACACGCCGGCGGCGACCACCACCAGCACCTGAGCGAATCGCATCGTGGACCTCATTCGATCGGGAGTTGTTCGGACGAAGAGGTGGGAGCCCTCCCGCCGGGGACGCCGCCCTGGGCGGTCGGCATGACTCTGGTGCGAGGGAGTGGACGCGAGCGCGGATGAGGGCGCTCGATCGTCGGCGCCGGCACCGCTGCCGTTGGCGCTGCGGTCACGCTCGCGTCGCTCTCCGTGATCGCGGGTGGTGCAGCCGTGGGAGGCGGCGCCACGGGCGACATCGTCGATGCTCTCGTCGTCGGCGCAGAGGGCGTGCCAGCCGGATGTGTGGTGGCCGCAGGCGCGCTGCGCGTCGCGATAGCCCAGCCCCCGGCAGTCACGAGCGCGAGCAGCACCCCTGCGACACCGACGACGACCCATGCGGGACTCGATGTCGGCCGCCCGGTCACACGCGCCGTGCCGCGCAGCGTCGACGACGAATGCAACGGCGGGTAGCTCTGCGGCGGTACACCGCTCGCGACGAGGGGCCGCCAGCAGGCGCCCGGCAACGTCGCACGCAGCGCGTCGAGGAAGGCGCGCGCGTCGGCGAAGCGGTCCGCGGGCTTGAACGCGAGTGCCCTCGCGAGCACGGGTTCCCACGCGCCCACGTCGACTCCGCGCGTGCGCGGTGTGGGGCGCTGCGGCGCGAGCGCGGCTGCGTAGAGCTCGGCGACGTCGTTGCCCGTGATGGGCGCGTAGCCGGTGACCACCTCCACGAGGATCAGCGCGAGCGCGTGCACGTCGGTCCACGGCCCGGTGCGCATGGCGGTGACCTGCTCGGGCGCCGCGTAGGGCAGCGTGAACGCCTGCAGCGCCGACGTCGTCGCCGTCAAGCCCGAGGACGTGCGCTCCTCAGGGCCCATCAGTTTCGCGATGCCGAAGTCGAGCACCCGCCACGCCCCATCGCCCCGCCGCGAGCGCGCGAGCATCAGGTTCGCGGGCTTCAGGTCGCGGTGGACGACGCCCTCGTCGTGCGCGTACGCGATCGCATCGAAGATCGGTTCGAGCATGCGGAGCGCGGTGGCCGGGTCGACTCCCTGACCCACGCCTCGCGCGGCGAGATGGGCCTCGAGCGACGTGCCGTCGAGCCACTCCAGAACCATCCAGGGCGCGGCCTCGCCGCGTGGCATCGCCGAGGCACCGAAGTCCATCACCCTCACGATGGCGGGGTGCTCGAGCTTCGCGATGGTCCTCGCCTCCAACGCGAACTTCGCGAGGAACTCCGCGCGCGCCGCATCCGACAGCGTCGATGGCACCTTGAGCACCTTCACCGCGACCTGCTTCTGCAGCGCACAGTGGGTGGCGCGGTAGACGACGCCGAAGCCGCCCTCGGCGACGACGCGCTCGACCTCGTACTTGCCGTCGAGTCGTCGGCCCACGAGGCCGAACGCGTCCGCGGGCGCGGCGCCAGGACCAGACTGCGGTTGCCCCGATACGTCCACGCGGTGCCCCTCTGCGATCGGGTGCTGCACGCGCCTGCCCGCGACGCCCCGAGACCTGGTCAAACCTGCGAGAAACGCTGCGATTGTGATGTCTTGGGTGCTGATGGTCAATCTCATTTTGTTTACGAACGTCTATGGTTGTGACCCGGCCGTCGGTCTCCCCATCCACGGGTGGCGAAGCCGCCCTCGGAGCCTCGAGACCTGCCCCGCGCCCTCGGGCGCCGCCTCCGTCAGCTTCGCGACGCTCGCCAGCTCACGCAGGGTGAACTGGCGGAGCTCGCCCACCTCGACACCTCGTACATCAGCCAGATCGAGAACGGTCATCGTGACCCGTCGCTCACGTCCCTCGGAGCTCTCGCCGACGCGCTCGGAATGAGTCTCGCGGAGTTCCTTGCCGTGGATGAACCGACCGTCCCGGCGGATGCTGCGGTTCGCGATGCGATCAACGCTGAGTTGCGCCGCCTGCGGCCAGATCAGACGCGCATCGTGCTCGACCTCGTGCGCCTCTTCGCGCGCGCCATGCGCCTGCCGGCCGACGTTGAGAGTGACGACCCCCGCGACCCGCAGTGACGTGAGCCTCTTCCACATCGCGCAGCGATCCGCGTCCCTGGCGTCGGGGGCGGGTCCCCGAACTTGACTGCAGAACCAGGTCGGCGCGACGTCGACAGCATGAGCCCCCACATCACGAGCGCGTTTCGAAGCGCCGCGACCGTCGCCCTCGTCGCCACCATCGTGGTCGCTCCCTGGCGGCCCTCCACGGTCGTCACGGACTGGACGCCCCGCGCGCTCACGCCCGGTGCTGCGATGGCGATTCGGGCCTCGTCGAGCGTGGGCGCGCCCCGCCGCCCGGGCGTGATCCGCTCGGTGCGCAGCGACATCCCGACACTGACCGAGATCGCGCCCTGGGAGCGCGACGTGCTCGCGGCGCACGCGCGTCCGGTGCTGGAGTCGCTGCTCCTCGCGGGCACGCAGACCGAGGGCGACGCGTGACCGCGCGGGCGCGCTCGAAGGCGCCGATCCGGCGCGTGCTCCTCTACGCCCGCGTGAGCACCGTCGAGCAGGCCGAGCGCGAGCTCTCGCTGCCCGCGCAGATCGACGCGCTCCGGCGCTACTGCGCGCAGCGCGGCTACGAGGTCGCCGCCGAGTACGTGGAGCCCGGCGCGAGCGGCACCGACGACAACCGCAAGGTCTTCAAGTCGATGCTCGAGGCCGCGCTCGCGCCGAGCGCCGACGTGCAGGCGATCCTCGTGCTCCACACGAGCCGCTTCATGCGCAACGCCGCGCGGGCCCGCGCGCTCAAGGACACGCTGCGGCGCAGGGGCATCCGCGTCGTCGCGATCCAGCAGGAGACCGCCGACGACCCGATGGGGCAGCTCGTCGAGGGCATCTTCGAACTCGTCGACCAGTACGAGTCGGAGATGAACGGCCTGCGGACCAGCGCCGCCATGCGTGAGAACGCGAAGCAGGGCTACTTCAACGGCTCCAACGCGCCCTACGGCTACAAGGTCGAGCGCGTCGAGGTGAAGCCCGGCCTGCGCCGCGGGAAGCTCGTCCCGAACGCCGACGAGGCCCCGATCGTGCGCGAGGTGTTTCGGCTCTACGTCGAGCAACACGGCGCCAAGGGCGTGGCGCGCGAGCTCAACCAGCGCGGCGTGCGCTACCGCAAGGGCGCGCTCTGGTCCAAGGACCTGGTGCTGCGCGTGATCGGCGAGGAGGCCGCGGTCGGCACCTTCTGGTGGGGCCGCCGCACGACGAAGAAGGGCCTCAAGGCCGACCGCGAGGACTGGATCGCCCTCCGCACCGACCCGATCCTGGAGCGCGAGATGTTCGAGCGCGCGCAGCAGATCCAGGACGACCGCGAGCTCACGCGCAATCACGGCCGCACGAGCACGAGCCCCCTGCTCCTCGCGGGGCTGGTGAAATGCGGCCGCTGCGGCGCGAGCTTTCAGCTCGAGACCTCGGGCAAGCGCGGCCCCGGCGGCGAGTACACCTACCGCTACTACAACTGCCGCAACACCCTGCGCACCGGCAAGGAGCACTGCGAGGGCTATCGCGTGCGCACCGAGGTGCTCGAGAAGGCCGTGCTCGAACATCTGGTCGACAAGCTCTTCTCGGCGCCGCGATGCCGCAAGCTCCTCGACGAGCTCGTCGAGCGCTCGGGCCTGCTCCGGCAGCGCGTCGAAGATCAGCGCGCCCTCCTGGTGAAGGAGCGCGACGACATCGACAAGCGCATCGCGCGCTGGGTCGAGGCCTTCGAATCGGGGATCATGTCCTCGGACCTGGGCTCCGACCGCATGCGCGAGCTCCGCGCGCGGCGCGCCGAGATCGAGGAGACGCTGGCGAAGGTCGTCCCGCTGCGCGTGCCCCCGCCGACGCTCTTCACCGAGGCCACGATGGCGCGCTTCCAGTCGTCGCTGCGCGCGATGTTCCTCGAGGGCAACGCGCTGACGAAGCACTACCTCCGCCAGCTCGTGGCCGAGGTCGTCGTGACCGATGGGGATGTCGTCCTCCGAGGCCGGCGCGAGGCGGTGCTCGCGATGATGGCCTCGGGGGCGTCCCCTTCCTCGATGTCAACCACGACCGGGGAAGTTCTTGCTTCCGTCGTGGACTTTGCTCCGGCTGTAGGACTCGAACCTACGACCCGGCGGTTAACAGCCGCCTGCTCTACCGACTGAGCTAAGCCGGAATGGGACGCGGATCCTACCCATCGAGCGCGGCGTGTCAACACCTTCGTTCCGCCGCTCGCGAGGTCTTCGCTCGCGGGGGGCGACGCGCGTCGCGTCGAGAGCCTCGAAACATCGCGTCCGATCGCGCGCGCGGCGGTGCATCTCGCGCCGTCGCTTTTCAAGGCGAACTGTGGCATAGACCTGCCTCCCTTCGATCAGACCCCCTTCGCGACACGTACGGAGACCACGCAATGAGCGGCGATAGCAACGGCGAGAGCACGACTCCCACGCAGGACACGAGCGCCCCCAACAACGGCGCTCCGCCCGCTGCGGCGGAGGCGCCCGCCCAGCATCCCGTGGAAGATCCCGAGGACAACATCGGCAACCTCATCGCCGCGCCTGCTGCGCCCGCGCCGGCCGCGGGCGAAGACGAGGTCGTCGAGGAGCCCGGGGACAACATCGGCAACACCCTCACGCCGCAGAAGCCCGCGCAGGCCGAGGCGCGCGGCGACCGCCCGCGCCGCGACCGCGACCGCAAGAAGCGTGGCGGCGAGGGGCCGCGGCCCGAGGGGGCGCAGGGCGGCGAGCGCAGGGGCGGCGGCAAGGGCGCCGACCTGCAGCACCGCGCGTTCAAGGTCGGTGACAAGGTTCGCGCGAAGATCCTCGCGCTCGGCCCCGGCGGCGCGCTCTGCGACCTCTGGGGCAAGGAGAAGGGCGTGCTCGACCTGCGCGAGCTCGCCGCGCCCGACGCGCCGCCCCCGCAGGTGGGCGACTCGGTCGACGTCATCGTGCTGCAAGACGGCACCCGCGGCGGCGGCAACCTCGTGGTGACGCGCGACCCCAACCGCGCCGAGCACAACCGCGAGATGGTCGCGCAGGCGTTCAACGCGGGCGACGCCATCGAGGGGCTCATCACGGGCATCAACCGCGGCGGCCTCGAGGTCGACCTCAGCGGCGTGAGGGGCTTCTGCCCGAGCTCGCAGATCGACGTGCGCGTGCCCTCGCAGGCCGAGCTGCAGGCCATGGTGCTGCGCCGAGAGATCTTCAAGATCACCTCGCTCTCCGACCGCGAGGCCGTCGTGTCGCGCCGCGCGCTGCGCGAGGCCGACATCCGCGAGCGCGCCGAGCAGGCCGCCGCGAACATCAAGGTCGGCGAGCGCGTGAAGGGCCGCGTCGTGGCCGTGCGCGACCACGGCATCTTCGTCGACCTCGACGGCATCGAGGGGCGCATCCAGCTCAGCGAGCTCTCGCACGACCGCGGCACCCGCCCGCAGGACGTCGCCAGGGTCGGCGACGAGATCGAGGCCCTCGTGCTGCGCATCGACGTGCCGCAGCACGCGCCGCCCGCGCCCGAGGCGCCCGCCGCCGAGGCGCCC
>JBDHVF010000318.1:0-8451 GCA_039809605.1 Polyangiales bacterium
CTCGACCGCCGACGCGCCCGCCACCAGCGCGTGGATGTCGTCGATCTCGCCGAGCCACCGCACCGTCGCGCCGCGCGCCTTCGCGTCGGCCTCGAGGCGCGCGCGCGCGTCGCGGGCCGCGGGGGTCTTGGGGCGCGAGGCCACCACGTGCCCGAAGCCCGCCTCGGCGTTGCGCGCCGCCGCGCGCACGAACGTCGCCGCGCCGTCGGAGTGCTCGAGGTCGCCCGGGTAGAGCACGTAGCGCTCGGGGAGCCTGTAGCGCTCCCTCACGCGCCGCACGGCCTCGTCGCTCACCGCGAGGTCGCCGATGGCGGGCGGGATCACCTCGGCCCGCACGCCCACCTTCTCGAGCCGACGCGCGGTGTGCCGGCTCAGCACCACCACGCGGTCGGCGAAGAGCAGCGGCGCCACGCGCTCGAGCGAGTCGGGCGCGCTCGCGAGGGTGTGCACCGTGGGCGCGCGCCGCAGCGCCGCCGCCACGCGGCCCGCGCGCAGCGTGAGGGGGTTCGGCGCGAAGAAGAAGTGCCACACGTCGGCGCGCGGGCCCGTGAGCAGCCGCGCGAGCACGCGGGCGTTGGCGGCGCGCGACGGGGCGTACGCGCCCGCGGCGCGGTACACGGGCTCGCTGATCGCGCCGTCGAAGGGGGACCCGTCGGGCACCATCACCCTCGCCCGCGTGCGCGTGAAGCCCCGCGCGAGGTCTCGCACGAGGTTCTTGTTGCTGTCGGTCCACGGCGGCGCGATGGGCTTCGAGATGAGCAGGGCCTCCCTCACGGCGCGCGCGTCCGCAGGGTGTCGATGGCGTGCACGGGCGCGGCGTCGCCCCTCATCAGGTGCGCGATGGCGCCGTAGACGAGCCGCTGGCTCTCGAGCATGCCCTTGCCGGCGAAGGCCGTCGACGTGACGACGAGGGCGTAGTGCCCGCCGCCGCCCGTCACCTCGACCTGCGCGTCGGGGAGGGCCTTCGTGATCGCTTCGCGCAGCGCGTCGCGCTGGTCGCTCGGGTCGTGGTGGTCGCTCATGGGCGCGCGATGGTACACAAACCGTCAGTAGCGCGGCACCGTCGGGTCGATCGCCGTCGACCACGCGTCGATGCCGCCCTGGAGGTTGTAGACCTCGCGAAATCCCTGGGCGGCGAAGTGGTCCGCGGCCGCGAGGCTCCGCACGCCGTGGTGGCAGAGAAAGACGAGCGGGGCGCCGCGGTCCATCGCGAGGAGCTCGTGCTCGAACGCCGCGTCGAGCAGGCGCGCGGCGTCGAGGCGCGCGAGCTCCCACTCCTCGGGCGTGCGCACGTCGACGAGCACCAGCTTCTTGCCCTCGTCGAGCATGGCCTTGAGCCCGCGGGGCGAGAGCTGCCGCACGCGCGCGGGCTCGTTGGGGTTGGTGATGGCGAAGCCCCCGCCCTCGGAGCCCGTCACGTAGTCGATGGTGGCCCCGTCGGCGCGGTACGCGCTGCCCGCGTCGAGGTGCAGCCGCAGCCCCTCGCCCGCGTCGGCCACCACGTCGGAGGCCTCGGCGTCGCCGAACGAGAGCCCGTAGCGAAAGCCCGACGACACCTCGAAGCGCAGCGCCGTGCCCGGCGCCTCGCGCCACGCCTCGCGGATCATCGCCGCGGCCCGCGGGCTCACCGTGATCGTCGGGGTCTTCACCACGGCGTCGGCCACGCCGAGCACGCCGCGGAGCTCGCCCCGAGACTGGAGCTCCTTGACGATGTCGGCGCCGCCCACGAACGCGCCGCCCACGTAGAGCTGCGGAAAGGTGGGCCACTCGGAGAACTCCTTGAGGCCCTCGCGCAGCGCCGGGTCGGCCAGCACGTCGACGGTGTGGTAGTCGGGCAGGGTCGCGTCGAGCAGCGCCACCACGGTCGACGAGAACCCGCACTGCGGCGAGAGCCGCGTGCCCTTCATGAAGAGCACCACGCGGTGCCCGTCGACGATCGAGCGGATGTGCGCGCGCAGCGCGTCGGGGAGTGCCATGGGGAGCGGTGTTGTGGGCCCATCGTCCCGGTACGTCAATCCCCGCTCCCTCGCCGCGCGGCTCTCGTGCATGATCCCGCCCGTCATGAGCGTGACCCCTTCGATCCCCACGGTTGACCTCCACGACATCACCAGCGGCGACAAGGCGCGCGCCCACGCCGCCGCCGCCGCCATTCGCACGGGCTTCGGCGAGTACGGGCTCGTGTACGTGCGCTCGCACGGCATCGACCCGAAGCTCCTCGACGCGTACTACGACGCCTTTCTGCGCCTGACCTCGAAGCCCGACCGAGAGAAGCGCCGCCTCGCGCGCCCCGACATCTGGTACCAGCGGGGATGGACCCCGCCCAACACCGAGCAGGCCGTCGCGGGCGGCGGACAGCCCGACTTCAAGGAGTGCTACTTCGCCGCGGCGATGCCCGCCGACGGCGAGGCCGCGTCGACGCACCCGCAGATCTACGCGCACAACGTCTGGCCCGAGGGCGACGACGACTTTCGCGAGACGTACCTCGCGATGGGGCGCGCGCTGCACGAGGTGGGCGTGGCCCTCTTGCGCGGGTGCGCCACGGCGCTGGGCATGGGCCCGTCGGCGTTCAGCATCCAGGTCGAGGGCGGGCCTCACGTCACGCGCGCGCTGCGCTACCTGCCGCTCGACGCCGCGCAGGCCGCGCAGGGCATCCTCTGGGGCGAGGAGCACACCGACTTCAACCTCCTCACGCTGCTGCCGGGGGGGCGCTTCCTCGACCCGAGCGGCAAGCGCTGCCCGCCGCCCGACCCCGGCAGCGGCCTCTACCTCCGCACGCGCGGGACGCCCGAGCATCCCGGCGGTCAGATGGTGCACGGCAAGCCCCCCGAGGGGTGCATCGTGGCGCAGGTGGGCCAGCAGCTCGAGATCCTCACGGGCGGCACCTTCCTCGCGACGCCGCACGTGATCACCGCGCCCAAGACCCCGGGCTACTCGCGCCTCTCGTGCGCGCACTTCGTCCACCTGCACCCGTACCGCATGCTCTTTCCGATGGAGAGCTTTCGCACCCCCGAGACGGTGCGCGCGTACTCGCCGCCCGTGCTCGCGGGCACGTACGACCTCAAGACCCTGGTCGACATCCGCCTCGCGCCGCCGAGCGCGCTCGACCTGCTGGGCTACCGCCACTACGACCGCCTCACCGAGCAGCGCGCCGTCGCCCCGTCGGGCCCGTGACGTCGCGTTGACGCTCCGCGGGCGCGCGCGTAGGTTGCGCGCGCCATGTCGTCCGACGATCGCAAGCCCCACTCCGAGGCCCCCGAGAGAGAGCGCGACCGCAACACGATCCTCGAGCGGCTCGTGAAGCGTGGCATCGAGTCGGGCATCGGGGCCATCTCGAAGAGCGAAGACACCGTGCGGCACCTCATCGACGGGATGAAGCTCCCGAAGGAGGCCGCCACCGTGGTGCTCGACCAGATCGACGAGACCAAGAAGGGCCTCTACACCGTCGTCGCCAAGGAGATCCGTGACTTCCTCCAGACCACCAACTTCGCCAGCGACGTGAAGAAGATCCTCACGGGCCTGGCCTTCGAGGTGAAGATGGAGGTGCGCTTCAAGCCCACCGACACCGACGGCGAGGCGCAGGGGATCAAGCCCGACGTGCAGGCGCAGGCCGCGCTCAAGAGCACGCGCAAGCGCACGAAGACGGCGCCCGCGCCCGGCCCCGAGGGCGCGAAGGATCCCCCGAAGGACGAGTGAACCTGCCGCGCATGCGCCGCGGGCGCGTCAGCGTTCGGCGACGGTGACCAGCTCCGTCGCGTCGAGTCGCGCGGCGATGAGCCCGAAGAGCACCCGCGCGTGGCCCTTGCCGTCGACCTCGGCGACGGTGCCCACGCGCTCGGCGAAGGGGCCGGTCTTGACCTTCACCTTCGCGCCCACGGCGACGGGCGCCGCGGTCTCGACCTGCGCCTTCGGCGCGACGCTCGGCTTCGCGCGCGAGAGCTTCTCGCGCAGCTCGTCGCGCGACGTCTCGGGGCGCGGCGGGGCCTCGGAGCGCGGCCTCGGCGCGGCGCTCGGGCGCTGGCCCGCCGGCACGCGCGGGGCTTCGGAGAGGCGATGCACGGCGGACTGCACCACGGCGGGGCGCGGGCGCTCGCTCAGGGCCACGCGCTCGCGGGTCTCGGCCTCGGCGACCTCGCGGCGGCGCTCGATCTCGGCGAGGTGCTCGGCCTGCCAGCGGGCCTCGCGGGCGGCCTCCTCGTCGAGGTGGGCGCGGCGCTCGGCGCGGGCGGCCTCGACCTCGCGCTCGATCGACACGAGGTCGTTCTCCTGCGACCACGCGGTGAGGCGGTAGATGGGGAGCAGCGCGCGGAAGGTCTCGTCGATCCATTCGGCGAGCGCGGGGCCCGCGGCGACGGCCTCGGCGCGCTCCATCGAGCGGCCGAGGAACCACCACTGCGACGCGCCCTGGAGCGCTTCGAAGGTGCTCGCGAGCGACGCGGCGTCGGCCTCGCGCGCGGGCACCGACGCGTGGCCGGTGACCCCCGTGGTGAAGCTCTCGGGCAGCGCGCGCAGCGCGGCGAGCAGGGCGTCGCGGCGGGCCTCGTCGCCGAGGGCCGCGCGGAGGTTGCGCAGGTCGACCCACGCGTCGCCGTGGACCTTGAGCGCCACCTCGACGCGCGTCGAGTCGAGGTAGAGCGCGAGGAAGGCGTGGCGGAAGTACGGCGTCGGGTCGGTGAGCGTGGCCGCGAGGGTGCGGCCCTTGTCGAGCACCTCCTCGAGCTTTCGGCGCTCGGCCTGGTCGCGCCAGAAGAACACCCACTGCGCGGTGACGTTGCGCTTGTTCCAGAGCGAGGGCACCTCCTCGCTGGCGCGCACCTCGAGGCCGAGGCCCGCCGCGGCGGCCGCCTCGTGGAGGCGCTTGGCCACCGAGAGCGCCTTCTGCTTCACCTCGACGCGCGGGCGGTTGAACGCGTTCGAGCTCCCGCGCGCGGGGAGGTATGCGTCGAAATCTGCCTCGGTGAAGCCCGCGAACTGCACGATCACGCTCCTGGGGCGCGGGAACATACGCGCCTTCGATCCAAAACGGAACCCGAAGGGTTCCATCTCGGGGGCGGTGCCCGCTACCCTCCCGCGGTCATGAGCACCGCTCGCACCGTCCGCGCGCCGCGCGGCACCACGCTCACCTGCAAGGCATGGCCGCAGGAGGCCGCCTGGCGGATGATCCAGAACAACCTCGACCCCGACGTGGCCGAGCGCCCGCAGGACCTCGTGGTCTACGGGGGCACGGGCAAGGCCGCGCGGAGCTGGGAGGCCTTCGACGTGATCCTCCGCGAGCTGCGCGAGCTCGGGGGCGACGAGACCCTGCTCGTGCAGTCGGGCAAGGCCGTGGGCCGCTTTCGCACGCACGAAGACGCCCCCCGCGTGCTCCTCGCCAACTCGCTCCTCGTGCCGAAGTGGGCGACGTGGGAGCACTTTCGCCGCCTCGAGGCCCAGGGCCTCATCATGTTCGGCCAGATGACCGCCGGGAGCTGGATCTACATCGGCACCCAGGGGATTCTTCAGGGCACCTACGAGACCTTCGCCGAGGCCGCGCGGCAGCACTTCGGCGGGAGCTGGAAGGGCCGCTGGATCCTCACCGCGGGCCTCGGGGGCATGGGCGGCGCGCAGCCCCTCGCGGCCACGATGAACGGCGCCGCGTGCCTGTGCGTCGAGGTCGACCCCGCGCGCGTCGAGCGCCGCCTCGCGACGCGCTACGTCGACCGGGCCACGCGCTCGCTCGACGAGGCGCTCTCGTGGGTGAAGGCCGCGTGCGCGAAGGGCGAGGCCCTCTCGGTGGCGCTGGTCGCCAACGCCGCGGACGTCTACCCCGAGCTCGTGGCGCGCGGGGCGCTGCCCGACTTCGTCACCGAGCAGACCGCCGCGCACGACCCGCTCAACGGGTACATCCCGCCGGGGCTCTCGCTCGACGAGGCCGCGGCGCTGCGCGCGTCGTCGCCCGACGAGTACGTGCGCCGCGCGCGCGAGGGCATGGCCGTCGAGGTGCGCGCCATGCGCGCGATGCAGGGCCGCGGCGTGTTCGCGTGCGACTACGGCAACAACCTCCGCGGCGAGGCGCAGGCCGCGGGCGTGTCCGACGCGTTCGAGATCCCGGGCTTCGTGCCGGCGTACATCCGACCCCAGTTCTGCACGGGGCGCGGGCCGTTCCGCTGGGTGGCGCTGTCGGGCGATCCCTCGGACATCGCCGAGACCGACCGCGCGGTGCTCGAGGCCGTGCCCGACGACCCCTCGCTGCGCCGCTGGATCGAGCTCGCCCGCGAGCGCGTGGCCTTTCAGGGCCTGCCCGCGCGCATCTGCTGGCTCGGCTACGGCGAGCGCGCGCGCGTGGGCAAGGTCTTCAACGACCTCGTGCGCTCGGGCCGCGTGAAGGCGCCCATCGTGATCGGGCGCGACCACCTCGACTGCGGCTCGGTCGCGTCGCCGCACCGCGAGACCGAGGCCATGCGCGACGGCACCGACGCCGTGGCCGACTGGCCCATCTTGAACGCGCTCGTCAACTGCGCCGCGGGCGCGACGTGGGTGAGCGTGCACCACGGCGGCGGCGTGGGCATCGGCAACTCGATCCACGCGGGGATGGTGGTCGTGGCCGACGGCACCGACGGCGCCGCGCGGCGCCTCGAGCGCGTGCTCACGAGCGACCCCGGGATGGGCGTGATCCGCCACGCCGACGCGGGCTACGAGCTCGCGCAGGAGTTCGCCGCGAGCCACGGCGTGCACGTGCCCCACCGCGCGGGGTGACGGTGAGGACCGTCGCCGACCTCATCGTGCGCGGCGCGCGCGAGGTGCTCACCATGACCGGCCCGCTGCCCGAGCGCGACGCGGCGGGCTCGTGGGACCCCGCCCCCCTCGGCCTCGTGCGCGACGGCGCCGTGGCCGCGCGCGACGGCGTGATCGTGGCCGTCGGCCCGACGCGGGACGTCGAGCGCGCCGTGGAGCTCTCGCCCGACGCCACGGTCGTCGACGCGGGCGACCGGGTGCTGGCGCCGGGCCTCGTCGACGCGCACACGCACGCGCTCTTCGCGGGCGACCGCGCGCACGAGTACTCGCTCCGGGTGCGCGGCGCGACCTACGCGGAGATCGCGGCCGCGGGCGGGGGCATCGCGTCGACGGTGCGGGCCGTGCGCGAGGCAGGCGGCGAGGCCCTCGCGTCGGCGCTGCGGGCGCGGGTCGAGCGCATGCGCGCGTTCGGCGTGACGACCGTCGAGGTGAAGACGGGCTACGCGCTCGACCTCGGCCACGAGCTGCGGTGCATCGCGGTCGCGTCGCGGTGCGCGGGGGTGGTGCCGACCTTCCTGCCGCTCCACGCGGTGCCGCCGGAGCTGCGGGGCGTCGCGGGCGGGCGCGAGAGGTACCTCGCTTCGGTGGCGGGGGAGATGCTCCCCGCGGTGGTCGCGCAGGGCCACGCGCGCTTCATCGACGCCTACGTCGACGGGCCGGGGTTCTCGGTGGCCGAGGCGAGGCCGGTGCTCGAGCGGGCGCGCGCGATGGGCCTGCGCGCGCGGCTGCACGTCGGGCAGTTCGAAGACATCGGCGGCGCGGAGCTCGCCGCGGAGCTCGGCGCCGCGAGCGCCGACCACCTCGAGCACGTCTCCGACGCGGGCCTGCGCGCGATGGCCGCGGCGGGCGTGACCGCGGTGCTCCTGCCGGGCGCGGCGTTCTCGCTGGGGCAGCCGATGCCCGACGCGCGTCGCATGCGGGCGCTCGGCGTCTCGGTCGCGCTCGCGACCGACTGCAACCCCGGCACGAGCCGCACCGAGAACCTGCCGCTCATGGCCTCGTTCGCCGTGCGCCAGATGGGCCTCACCACGGTCGAAGCGTGGTTCGCGCTCACCGCCGTGGCCGCGCGTACGCTCGACTGCGCACGCGTGGGACAGCTCTCGGTCGGCGCCGCGGCGGACCTCGCGCTGTTCGATTTCGCCTCGTGGGAAGCGCTCCCCTACGCCTTCGGTGCGCCCATGGCGTCGTGGACCCACGCGCGCGCGCCCTCGTGTGCGCCGTGAAAATCCCTGCAGACGGGGATCCCGCAACGCCTGTGCTGGTTTTCGCCTAGGGCACGTTTCCGCACCGGCGATGATTGAATCCTCATCGCCGGGTCGTTGCCGCGCGTTACCCTCGTGGCCGACACCCACAGACGCGACGGCGCGAGCCTCGACCACCCCCTCGGACGCCCCCAACCGAGACATCGGTCGAGCGCACGTCGCCGGCGCCCGACGCCTGCGCGGCGATCCCCCGCAGGCGTCGCTTCGAGGAGGACCCATGATAGACGACACACAGCACACGACGCGCATCCTGCACGAGGCCGGCTACCGCGTGATCTTTCGACAGAGCGAGTGGTGCGAATGCCTGCTCGTCTCCGACGACGACCGCTGGCTCGGCCTCGGCGCCGACGCGGTCGGCGCGCTGCGCGACGCCCTGAGGCTCGCGCTGCCGTCACGCCTCGCGATGCAGATCTTCGAT
>JBDHVF010000319.1:0-8443 GCA_039809605.1 Polyangiales bacterium
CGCGGCGAGCGCGGCGAGCGCGGCGAGCGCGAGACGTCGGGAGGGCATCGGCGCGAGCGTAGCGGGGGCGCGAGGCGCGCGAGGAATTTGGGGCAGGGGCCGAGGGCCCGCGAGCTCACCGCGCGCGGGGCACGCGCACCTCGACCGCCGACGCCGACGCCACCTCGAACGCGTCGCCCGCCTCGCCGCGCGCGGCGCGCACGTCGACGAGCGACGCGAGCGCGCGGTCGAGGCGCTGGCCGAACAGCGCGTGCACCCGCGTGAGGCCCACCATCACGCGCACGCGGTAGCCCTCGCCGCGGGGCTCGATCGAGACGCCCGGCGGCTTGCGGAACGCCCGCTGCGCGAGCGCCAGCGGCAGCCGCGAGCGCACGCGCACGCGGTCGCCCGGCGCGACGGCGAACTCGACGACGAAGTCGGGGTCGTCGGGGTCGTCGTCGGTCCAGCTCCACGCGACGGGGCTCAGCGGGCGCCAGCGCACCATGGCGCGCGATCATCGCGCGGCGGTAACGTCGCCGCCATGACCACGTTCGACCGCCCCGCGCTCGTCCCGCTCCCGTCGCGCCTCGTCGGCGAGCGGGTCGTCGTACGCCCGTACGCGCGCGGCGACGGCGCGGCGTTCTTCGAAGCCGTCGACGCGTCGCGCGAGGCGCTGTCGCGGTGGCTCCCGTGGCCGTCGAAGCACCGGTGCGCCGACGACGGCGAGGAGTACGCGCGCCGCGTGCTCGCCCGCTGGATCACCCGCGAGGACCTCGCCGTCGCCCTCACCGACCGCGACGGGCGCCTCGTCGGCGGCAGCGGGTTGCACAACATCGACTGGCAGGTGCGCGCGTTCGAAGTCGGCTACTGGCTGCGCGCCGACGCGTGGGGCCACGGCTACGTCACCGAGGCCGTGCGCCTGCTCACGGCGCTCGCGTTCGGGCGCCTCGACGCGCGCCGCGTGCTCATCCGCTGCGAGGCGGGCAACACCCGCAGCGCGGCCGTGCCGCGGCGGCTGGGCTTTCGCGAGGAGGCGCGGCTGCGCCAGAACCGCCTCGCGGCCGACGGCAGCGGCCCCGCCGACTCGCTGGAGTTCGGCCTCACGCGCGGCGACCTCGACGCGCTCGCGTGGTACCCCGACGCGCTCGCGGTCGCGCTCGCGGCCGACTCCGACGGGTGATCTGGGCGATCGCCTCCGTCGCGACCGCATCACCCGCTCGCTCGACCTCGTTCGCCGCGCGATCGACTCCTCGCGCCGCGCGGTCGATGCCCGTTCGCACGACGGCGAACGCGCTCACACCGCCCGAGAATCGCGGGTTGCGCATGCTACAACGGCGCCTCCCGGCCTCGTCGGGCGACCCGGCGGGCGGCGAACCGTCGCCCCCGCCCTCGTCGTGTGAACGTCACCGAGGCGAGCGCCTCAGGTCGGGTTGCGATCGGGCGCCGGCGCGGGGGCGGGCGGCGTGACGGGCTTCGCGTCGGTCTTCGGCGTCGCGCGCGAGTGCGCGGGGATCACCGCGTGGATGTCGGCCTCGCTGAACCCGTCGGACTTGTACCGTCGCTTGAGGTTGGCGAGCTCGGTCTGCGCGTAGCGCGCGATGGCGACCTTCATCGCGCCCAGGAGCTTCACGCGCGCCGCGGGCTTGCGGAGCGCGTCGACCTTCTTGCGGTAGCCCTGCGCGGCCTCGCGGACGGTCTTCGCGTGCGCGCGCCCCGCCTTCTCGTCGAGCTTCGAGTGCAGCCCCGCGTCGAGGAGCTCGGCGAGCAGCTCCATGCGGTCGGGCTGCTCCTCGTCGCGTCCGTCGGTGTAGTACGCAATGCCACCCGGGAACATGATCGAGAGCACGGGGTCGGTCGCGGGGCGCCCCACGCGGTTCCAGATGTCGTCGGAGACGCCGCCGAGCAGGTGGTCGGCGCCCTCGTCCTCGGCGTCGAGCGTGGCCTCGAGCGGCGCGAGCGCGGCCTCGGCCTCCGAGAGCCGCGAGGTCACGAGCGCGATCAGCTTCTCGACCGCGCCGAGCTTCTCCTCGGCGGCCGACTCCCACTTGTCGCCGCGGGCGCGGGCGTTGTGGAGCGTCGCGCGAACGTCCGCCAGCACGTCGTCAGCCGCAGCCCCCTTGCGAATCACCTCTCCCATCGAAGACACCTCCAGAGCTCCGTCGGTATCACGGGCTACGTCGGCTGCGTGCGGCAATTCTTCGTCGTGCGCCGAAGATGCTTCGTCGGGTGCGGCGTGTTTGCAGCGAGACGTAGAAACGACGCGTCGGTGGAGGGGGGCTACCCGATCGCTTCGAGGCGCACGGGCTCCTCGTAGAGCGCGGCCCCATCGCCCGCGTCGGTGAGCTTCGCGCGCGTGAGCGCGTTGGCGCAGCGGCCTCGCGCGAGGCTGCCGCCCTTGGGCACGAGCACCACGTCGCGGCGCTGCGACGGGTCGTGGCGCACCGTGACCGTCATCGCGCCGAGCGCGCTGCGCAGCGTGGCGCGCGCCCCGTGGGCGATGCCGTTCGCGCTCTCGGGGTGCACCGTGGCCTCGACGGGCGCGTCGGGCTCCGATGGAGACCACTGCGACGACTGCGACTCGGGCGTCGACAGCGCGTGCAGGAGCAGCGGGAAGCCCACCTCCGTGCGCGGCGGCGCGACGGGCGCCTCGGTCATCAACCGCGCGCGGCCCGTCGCCGTGGGGAACACCCGACCTTCGAACGCCACCTTCGGCGCCCGCGGGTTGCGCACCGGGCCGCGCTCGAGCTCGTCGAGCGGGAGCGCGCGGAGCATGCGGGCCTTCCAACTGCGCGCGTCGCCCGCGAAGTGCTCGCCGAGGCCCACGCGCGCCGCGAGCGCCTGGGTGATCTCGTAGTCGGTGCGCGCCCCCTCGGTGCGCACCGCGGGGCGCACCACGTTGAGGTAGTGGTGGCCGTACGCGCCCACCACGTCGTCGTCTTCGAGCATCGTCGCCGAGGGGAGCACCACCGTCGCGAGCCGCGCGGTGTCGGTGAGCACGCTGTCGACCACCACCACGAGCTCGCGCGTCGAGAGCGCCCTCACCGTCGCCTGCGAGTCGGGGAGCATCGCCACGGGGTTGCCCGCCGTCACCCACACCGCGCGCACCGGGGGATCGCTCGCCGCGAGGATCTCGTGCCCGAACAGCGGCTCGCAGAGCGTGCGAGGCGGAGGCGCCACGTCGACGAAGCTCGTGTCGAACGCGCCCCTGCGGCGGAAGTAGAACGACACCCCGCCACCCGACACGCCCACGTTGCCCGTGACGAGCCCCAGCGCGTCGAGCGCGCGCACGATCGCGCTGCCGTTCGCGCGGCGCTGCATGCCCCAGCCCACCAGGATCGCCGCGGGCGACGCCGTCCCGTAGAGCTCGGCCAGCGCCTCGATGGCGCGCACGGGCACGTCGGCCTCGGCGCTCCACGCTTCGAGCGAGCGCGAGTGGACGAGCGCGCGGTAGCCCTCGAGGTCGTCGCACCAGCGGGCCGCGTCGGGGTGGGTCGTTCCCCTCGCGAAGAGCGAGCGGGCCACGCCGAGGGCGAGGGCGACGTCGCCGCCGGGCCGCGGTTGAACGTGCAGCTCGGCGAGCTTCACCCCGCGGTGCGCGACGGGGTCGACGAGCGCGACGCGCGCGCCCTTCTTGCGCAGCTCGCTCACGATGGGCAGCAGGTGCGGCGACGAGGTGTGCGGGTTCTTGCCCCAGAGCACCAGGGCCTTCGCGTTCAAGAGGTCGTGCAGGTCGTTGGCGTCTTCGTCGCCGAAGTCGGCGAGCTGCGCGGCGTCTCCCGCGCCGCCGCAGATGTCGCCGCGCTTGGTGGTCACGGGGCCGAAGCGGCTGAAGAAGTGGTCGGTGACGTGCTTCATCAGCCCGAGCGATCCGCCCGAGCGGTAGTGAAAGATCGCCGCAGGGCCGCTCTCGTCGCGCACCTTCACCAGCGCGCGGGCGCAGAGGTCGAGGGCCTCGTCCCAGCTCGCGGGAACGAGCTCGCCGTCACGTCGAATGAGCGGCGTGGTGAGCCGCTCGGGGCTGTACTGCCGGTGCAGGAACTGGTCGGTGCGGTAGCAGAGGAAGCCGCGCGTCACCGGGTGCGAAGGGTCGCCCTGGAGGCGCGTGACGCGGCCGCCCTCGACGTGCGCAATGATCCCACAGGCGTCGGGGCAGTCGCGGTTGCAGCTCGTACGGACGAGGGTGGGGTTGTCACTCACGGCGCGCGAGGATAACCGCATGCGCGAGCGCTCGCCCGTGCGCTCTCCGAGAAACAACTCGCGCTTCGCGGCGCGGGGCGCGTGTGCGTATAGTGCCGCGTCGTGGAAGAACCGCCCCGTCCCGACGTTACGGGTGACCTCCGTCGCACGCCGGTCGCGCAGCTCCTCTGGGACCTGGCCGCGCGGCGCTTCACGGGCACGCTGGTGCTGCGCGCGGGCGCCGACGGCGGGCCGCTCGAGGGCGAGTCGCGCTTCACCTTCATCGCGGGCGCCGTCTCGCAGGCGCGGCTGGCGCAGCCGCTCGACACGCTGGGCTTCGTGCTGCACGAGCAGGGCAGCATCACGAGCGCGCAGCTCGACGCGTCGCTCATGCGCCTCGCGAAGCGCGAGGGGCTCCAGGGCGAGATCCTCGTGTCGCTGGGCGCGTGCTCGCGCCCGACGGTGGAGGGGGCGCTGCGCGAGCAGCTCCGTCGCAAGGTGCTGCGGCTCTTCAACCTGGTGTACGGGCAGTACGACCTCTACGCCGATCGCGACCTGCTCGCGGACTTCGGGCGCGAGCGCTACCCGGTCGACGTGCTGCCGCTGCTCTGGCCGGGCGTGCGCTCGCACCCGCGGCACCCCGCGATCGACGCGGTGATCGAGCGCCTCGGGGCGCAGCCCATGCGGGTGCGGCCCACGTCTCCCGCGCGCTCACTCTTCGGCGAGGGCGCGCCCGAGCGCTCGCTGCTCGACCGCCTCGCCGAGTCGGCCCGCGTCGACGACCTGCTCGCGCTGAGCATCCCCCCCTTGCTCACGCGCTCTGTGGTGTTCTTTCTCGCGATGACCCGGCAGATCGAGCGCGCCCCGAGCGCCTCGCAGCCCGACGTGCCGGCGGCGCCCGCGCCCCGCACCTCGCAGGTGTCTCTGCCCGCAGCCGCCCCGCGCATCTCGCAGACGGCGATCCCCGCGCTGCGCCAGAGCCCGTCGCAGACCGACCTCGTCGCGGCGCCGGGCGAGGCGCGCAAGGCCCCGTCGGAAGGTCCGACGCCGCGCATCTCCGCGACGAACCTGCCGAGCGTGAAGGGCCCCTCGCTCGGCGAGGTGCGTCGCGCGTCGCAGAACCCGCCGCCGTACGGCAACCTCCGCGCGCGCATCGCCGAGGCCGAGCAGCAGCTCGCCCGCATGCAGGACCAGACCGTGTTCCAGATGCTCGGCGTCGCGCCCGACGCGGGGGAGCACACGGTGGGCGTGGCCTTTCGCTCGCTCGCCGTGCGGTGGCACCCCGACGCGGCCCCGGCCAACTCCCCGGCGCTGCGCGAGGCGCACGAGCGCATCTTCGCGCTGCTGGCCGAGGCCGAGGCCACGCTCTGCGACGAGCGTCTGCGCGAGGCGTACCTGCGCGACATGGCCCAGGGCAACGGCACCCCGCGCGCCCGCGGCACGCGCACCCGGCGCCAGCAGGAGCTCGCCCGCGCCGAGGTGGCCCTGCGCCAGAAGCTCTACCCCGAGGCCGAGCGCGCCTCGCGGGCCGTGCTCGAAGACGACGCGACCGACGCCGCGGCGCTGACCATCCTCGCGGCGGCGCTGATCGAGCTCAACCCCAGCGGCCCCTACGACGAGGTGCGGCGCTGCATCGTCGCCGCCTGCCAGAAGGACCCCAACAACGACCGCGCCCACGTCGTCGCCGCCACGATGTACAAGCGCCTCGGCGACGAGCGCCGCACGCTCGCCCACTTCATCAAGGCCTACAAGCTCAACCCCCGCAACACCGACGCGATGCGCGAGCTGCGCCTCGCCGCCATGCGCCGCCGCGACGCGGGCGCCATCGACCAGGAGTCCGCGGGCTTTCTCGCGCGCCTCTTCGGCATCGGCAAGTAGACGGAGCGCGCCTCGTCGCGCCATCAGGGTTCTTCCCTGCGCCGAAAGATTCCGTCGCGGCTTCATCTCGGGCCGCACGGCGGGATATCGTCGGCGCACGGCATTCGCCGCGGAGCCCGACGGCGGCTCCGAAGGAGCAGGTGCTTTCCCATGAATCGAGTCAAAGACTTGCGGGGCGCGCGGCGCCTCGCGGCGCTGACGGCCACGCTCGCGCTCGCCGCGGCGTGCTCCGACAGCGCCTCTTCGGTGGTGGGAGGCCACCCGGACGTCGCTCCAGCCGACGTTTCGAACGACCTCTCGCCGATGGACGTCGCCCCCGACGTCGCCCCCGACGTCGCCCCCGACGTCGCGCCCGACGTCGCCCCCGACGTCGAGGACGTGGCCGACGCGGCCGACGTGCCCGACGGCCCCTCGCGCTGCACCAGCAACGCCGACTGCGCGTCGGACGCGGGCGGCGGCGCGGTGTGCGACACGTCCACGGGACGCTGCGTGGGGTGCCTCCCCTCGGCCGACACGTGCCCGGCCTCGCAGCACTGCGACCCGACGATGATGATGTGCGTCGCGGGCTGTCGCGCCGACGAGGGCTGCGCCGAGGGCCCCGGCGGCGACGCGGGCGCGCCCGACGGCGGCGCGCACCACAACCGCTGCGACACGACCCTGCACGCCTGCGTCGAGTGCGCGACCAACGACCACTGCGGCGCGGGCCAGCTCTGCGTGGGCAACGTCTGCGTGCCCGGCTGCGACGAGACGCACGCGTGCCCGACGGCCCAGACCTGCTGCGCGGGCGCGTGCGTCGACACGCAGACCAACACCGCCCACTGCGGCACCTGCTCGACCCGCTGCGCCGTGCCCAACGCCATGGCCGCGTGCATGAACGGCTCGTGCGCCGTGGGCACGTGCACCGCGCCCTTCGCCGACTGCGACACGATGGCGGCCAACGGCTGCGAGACCGACACCATGTCGTCGCTCGACCACTGCGGCGGCTGCGGCATGGCCGTGCCCGCGCGGCCCCACGCCACGCGCACGTGCACCGCGGGCCGCCCCGGCTTCACCTGCGAGGCGGGCTTCGCCGACTGCAACGGCGTGGCCGACGACGGCTGCGAGGCCAGCGTCAACGAGGACCCGACCCACTGCGGCTCGTGCTCGACGCTCTGCAACCCGCCCAACGCCACGGCGGCGTGCGCGATGGGACGCTGCGCGGTGGCGACGTGCAACCGCGGCTTCGGCGACTGCGACATGAACCCCACCAACGGGTGCGAGGTGAACACCAACACCTCGGGCGACCACTGCGGCATGTGCGGGCACGCGTGCCCGTCGCGGCCCAACGCCTTCCCCGGCTGCGTGTCGGGGGCGTGCGTGATCTCGTGCGTGGCGGGCTTTCAGGACTGCAACGGCGACGAGTCCGACGGCTGCGAGGTCGACATTCGCAATGACCCGCGCAACTGCGGCGCGTGCACGCGCGCCTGCGCCCTCTCGAACGCCACGGCGGCGTGCGCGATGGGCTCGTGCCGCGTGGGCTCGTGCGCCGCGGGCTTCGCCGACTGCAACATGAACCCCATGGACGGCTGCGAGGTGAACACCCAGGTCGACGAGGGCAACTGCGGCGCGTGCGGCATGCGCTGCATGATCGCGGGCGGCGCGCCGGTCTGCCGCGCGGGCGCGTGCGGCATCTCGCGCTGCGACACGGGCCTCGAGGACTGCGACATGAGCGCGGGCAACGGCTGCGAGGTCAACACGCAGACCGACGTGGACAACTGCGGCGGCTGCGGCTCGCGCTGCGTGGTGCCGCACGCGACGGCCGCCTGCGCGATGGGCGCGTGCCGCGTGGGCGCCTGCGACGAGGGCTTCGCCGACTGCAACATGAACCCCGCCGACGGCTGCGAGGTCGACACGCGCACCACCGCGGCCCACTGCGGCGCGTGCGGGCGCGCGTGCAGCCCCGCGAACGCCACGGGGGCCTGCGTGGCGAGCGCGTGCACGGTGGCGGCCTGCAACACGGGCTTCGCCGACTGCGACATGAGCGCCGCCAACGGCTGCGAGGTCGACCTGCGCGTGAGCGCGATGCACTGCGGCGCCTGCGGCCACGCGTGCGCCGCGGGGCAGTCGTGCCAGGGGGGCGTGTGCACGCGCTTCCCGTCGACGGGCGCCGAGGGCGCGTTCAACCCCACGACGAGCACGACCCTCACGCCGGGCGTGCACAACTTCACGACGGTCAACATCCCCGCGGGCGTGACGGTGCGCGTGAGCGGCAACGGCGTGCTCGACCTGCGCGCCACGGGTGATGTCACCATCGCGGGCAGCGTCGACGTGTCGGGCGGCAACGGCGCCAACGGCGGCGTGTGCTTCGCGGGCGCGGGCGGCGCGACGGGCGCGGGCGCGGCCGGCGCGCGCTGCGGCGACGCCGCGAACT
>JBDHVF010000320.1:0-8437 GCA_039809605.1 Polyangiales bacterium
TCCCGCATCGAGAGGAAGGCCCGGCCGAAGACGCCCGCGAGCGCGAGGGCCTCGAAGGTCGTCCCCCACCAGAGGTCGTCACCACCGACCTCCATGAGCGCAGCCGCGACCGACCGGAGCCGGACCGCGGTCGGCGCGAGGAAGAGCGGGCGGAAGGTCGCGAGGCCCCAGAGCGGGGTCCTCGTCGTCGCGAGCGCGACGGTTGCGCGGCCCTTGGTGTCGGCGATGTAGCGCGCGGACTGGTGGGCGAGATCGACCTCCCAGGCGAGGCCGACCGTCCCCCGCGTGACATGCGTGAGCTTCACGAGCGCGTCGGGCACGTAGGCCGGCACGGCCCCCGCGGCGACCCTGCGCAGATCGTGGTCCGCGAGGAAGAGGTCGAGGGTCAGGTCCGCACGCTCGCGCACCGCGACGAGGACCTGGGCGCGGAGTTCCGCGAGGTGCCGCAGGTGGTCGAGCGCCTCGCGCTTCGGCAGGCGCCCCACGTGGAGGGCGTCCTCGTCCACGCCCTCGGCCACGAGGTGTTCGGCCGCGCGTTCGGAGAGGTAGTAGACGTTGGGGGCGTTCAGGTGCTCGACGTGAACCTTGAGGAGCCCCGCGCCCACGAGGCGGGCGAGGCGGCGAGAGCAGGTCGAGCGGTCGCCGAAGAAGGCGGCGGCGAGAGCGTCGGTCGTCGCGATGCGCGAGCGCCCCACGAAGGTGAGGAGCTCGATGTCGCGCGCCGTAAGGTGGCCGGCGCGCCGCGTCGGGCGATCACGCCGACTGCGGCGCGTGCGGAGCTTGTCGGTGGTGTTCGTCTCCATGTGAATCTCCATCAGAAGGCGGGGTTCTTCGTCGACAGGCCGCAGCGAGGGCAGGGCGTGTGCCCATACCGGGCCCCGCAGTGACTGCACCGCCAGAGACTTCCCTCGCCCTCGAATCCGCAGGCGCCGCAGCGCGTGAGGCCGTAGGTCGGGACGACGTGGCCGCGGGGGCAGCGCACGGTGGGGGCAAGCTCCCGGGCGGTGCGAACGAGGGAGCGGATCGTCGCGACGAGGGCTGCGAGCGTGAGCACGAGACCGGGCATCCAGCCCGCCGCGAGGTACACGGCGATCGCGAGGAGCCACGCGACGAGGGCGAGGAGGCGCTTCACGGCGTCTTCCTCCCGCGACGCGACCACTTCTCGGCGCGCGTGACAGCATCGGGCGTCGCAGGCGCCTGCACACCGCGACGCGCACGGCGCCTGGGCTCCGGCGACTCGTCGGCTTCATCCGAGGCGGCCGCGGACGACGCCATCGCGCGCGCTTCGACCTCGCGTGCGCGGGCGATGAGCTCGTTTCGCGGCACACCGGTGGCTCCGCGTTCGAGGGCAGTGCGCAGCTCCGAGGGCAGGCGGTCCCACGCGGGCGGGTCGAAGGCGGGCGCTTCGAGCCGGCGCACGCCGAAGGGCGCGGAGCGCTCGGTCATGAAGAAGGTGCGGCGCGGAAGCGTCCCGCACTCCGCGATACGGAAGGTCTCCTCCTCGCTCCGGGAGAGGAACTCCACGCGCTCCCCCGGCGGCCCGAAGGGGGGCCGGGGCTTCGGGACGCGCCCCGTACGAGGCAGAAACTCGGCGCTCATGGCCGCGTCCGTCGCGCCTGAGCGGCCGAGGAAGCGCCAGGTCACGTTGGTCGAAAGGAGCTGCACGAACTCGCGCGGCAGTTGTGCGAGCGACTGGTTGACGAAGTGGATGCCCACCTTCGCCGCGCGGATCGTCGTGACGGCGGTCGAGAGCGTCGCCATGGTGGCGGGGGTGAGCGCGAGCTGGGCCTCGTCAACGACGAAGAGCGTGGGCCCCTCGATCCGGCGGGCGCTCGAGAGCGCCGCCGACACGAGCGCCTGGATGGTGAGCGCACCGAGCGCGCGGCGCGCGCCGTCGCCGCCGAGCGGGCTCCCCGAGAGGTCGAAGCACGAGATGGCGCCCGGACGGAAGCACTCTGCGAAGTCGATCGTCCCAGGGCCCGCGAGTGCGCCGCGGAGGCCGTCGTCGAGCGAGATCAAGCGGTCGAGCCGCGACGCAATTCCGTCCGTCGTGGCCGAGGACTCACGGCTGAAGCGGTTCAGGATGTAGGCGGTGACGAGGGGCTCCGCGGAGCGCCGTGCGAGCGCTTCGAGCGCGTTCCTGTCGTGCAGCAGAAGGCGGAGCGCGTTCACCGGGAGTCCGGCCTCGATCGCGAGCGCGACGAGCATCGTGAGCGCGGTCTCCTGGCGCGAGCCGAGCGCCGCGCCGAGCGAGTGCTCGATGACCTCGGCGAGCGTCTGCGCCTGCACGAGGAGGGGCGCGTGCGGCGAGCGCGTGAAGATGTCGAAGGGCGGCAAGGTCGCCCCGCGGAAGAACCGCGCGACGGTGAGCCGCGAGAGCACCTCGCTGCGGCGCCCCGCGGGGGCACGCAGGAGGAGGGCGCCGAGCGCGCGGAGCACGAGGTCCACGAGATCGCCCTGCATGGCGAGGCAGACGACGGCGAGGGGCGCGCCCCCGACGAGCGCGAGGAGGAGCGCCGCGACGAGCGACGCGACGAAGCGCGTCTTGCCAGAGCCCGTCCCGGCCGAAGTCCACGAGTGGGTGCCGTCGAAGGCCGTGAGGGCGACGCGGTAGGGCACCCCGGGAGGGCACTCCCCGAGGGCAACGTGCGGCGTGCGGGAGCGGGCCTCCATCGCGGCGACGAAGGCGCGCTCCTCGGCGTCGAGGTGGGCGTCGAGCGCGGCGCGGTCACGCACCATCTCGGCGCGCGCGAGGCGGACCTCCTCGTTACGGCCGACGCCCAGGAGCCAGCGGGTGAAAGGGTTCGTCATGGCGTTCCCTCCTCCCTCTCGATCCACACGAATTCGGGGCGCGTGATGCGCAGCGCCACCGCGTCCTGGTCGAGGTCGCGGCGCACGCGGTCGAGGAAGGTAACGAGCCCCTCCCGGTCGCTCGTCCGCACCTCGACCGTGAGCGAGGTATCGAGGCAGAAAGCGCCCGTGCCGTCGCGCCAGATGCCGAGCGCATCCGTCACCGTCGCCCCGCCCATGCGCTCGTAGAGGTCGCGCAGGAGGGGCACGAGGATTCCGACGGAAAAGGGCACGCCGTCGTTGGTCGTAAGCGGGATCTCGAAGCGCGCGATGAAGGGCGTCGCGCTCGTCGGGTCCGACGTAGGCGGTGCGGCCTTCGGCGCGGCCGTGCGGGCGAGCGCCCCGCGAATCACGACACCCTCGGCGGCGAGCGCGTCTGCGAGGGTGCAGAGGAGGGAGAGCGTGGCCTTCATGGACGGCGGGCGAGCCGGCGGCGGGCGAGTGCGCGGGGCGCCCCTCGGGCGGTAGGCACGGGCGCTCCTGCGCGGCCTCGTTGAGCGCGCGAGACGCGCATCGGCTTCAGGAAGAAGTGCACGCATGGTCATGACGGCGACGCTCCGTCCTCGCTCCGCGGCGGGAGCCGTGTGCGCGACCGTCGGCGGTTGGCGTCGTGCTCCGCGACCTCGCGCCCGCGGTCGTCGCGGCGGGCTCGGCGCCGGAGCCACCAAAGGCCCAGCGCGACGTGACCGAGGACGACGAGGCCCGCCGCGATCCCGTGCTCGGGGCGGATGACGACGACCTCGGGAGCCGAGCAGCCGCCCGTGTGCGAGTCGACCGCTCGACGCGCGGCGCCGACCTCGTGCTCGGCGAGCGGGAGCACGAAGAGCGTGAGGAGGATGGCGACCGCGGCCTTGCCCGCGAGCTGTTCGAGGGTGCGCCACCCGACGATCCGCGCGAGGGCCCCCGCGGCGACCGTGAGAAAGAGGAGGCTCCACAGGAGCCCGGTGAATGCAGCCATGTCGTGCGCTTCCTTTCGTGAGGTGCCCCCGTAGGGGCAGGTCCACGATCAGAGGCGCTCGCTCGCGAACTTCGTGACGGGCACCTACGCCACCACATGCCTTTCCGCCCGTCAGGATCGAGGTTGCGCTTCGACCCGCTGGAGAGCGACTTGAGCAAGGGGCGTGTATCCCCGCCTCGTTTCGCCGATCGAGTCAGCGATCGCTCATCGATTGCGGCGGCGGGCGCGTGCCTCCTGCTTGCGCTTCTTCCTCCGGGCGTCCGAGGCACTGGGCTTTGAGGGCCCTGTCGGCTTCGCGCGCGCCTCCGTCGGCGCGACCGGGTACTCATTCTCGCTCACGACCGTCAAGCGCTCCCTCGCGTTCAGCATGATGCCGATGGTCTCGCGCGCTTCGTCGAGGTCTCGCACCTGCTCCTCGGTGAGAGGCTCAGGCACGTACAACATCAGGTCCTCGGAGCAGCCGCCGTAGCCCTGGGGCTCCCGCGTGATCCCGATCACGCGCCGCACGTGCGGGAAGTCGTGGCCCACGGCCATCGCGTAGAGCCGGAGGAGTTCGACGCGAACCTGCCGGTACTCGTCGTAGGTGCGGGCATGGTTGTGCGGCATGAGCAGGAACACGTAGGCGAGCTCCGCTTCCTTCGCCGTCATCATGATCGAGGCGCGCTTCTGATCAGGGGGCGTCGTCTGAAGCGCCTGGTAAACACGGCGGCCGAGCATGCGGCGTGCGACGCGTGGCTCCGCGGCCACGATGCGGAGGCACCTCTCGGCGTCAACCACGTCCGCGCCGAACGACCGGCCGTCTGCGATGTGCCTCGCGAACGTTTCGATGAGCCCGTCCCACACGTAGCTCACACGGTCCGCCTCCTGCTTCGCGCGTCGCTCCTTCGACGTGAGGTAGCCCTCCCAGAATCCTTCATCCAGCAGAAGGACGTTGGCCTCGCCGGGCATCCGAAAGTGGTGCTGGCCCGCGGCGTTCACGTAGCGGAGGTAGTACCCGAGGAGTTCCTCCTCGCCCGCCGCCATGCCGATCTGCCCGCTCGCGAAGGCCTGCTCCTTGGCGCGCAGGTACGCCGTGAAGTCCGCGACCGTGTCGAGCTCGCGAAGCACAGCGTCGAGACTCACGTCGTCGAACACGTGCACGAACCCCTTCGTGAACTCGCGCGCGTGGAGCACGAAGGGCACGGGTTCGGTCGACGGGCCGGCCGCGTTGTCGACGAGGAGGCTCCCACGTCCGTCGAAGTGCTCCTTACAGCGCTGCCCGGCGTTGAGCGCCACGACGACCCGGTGCACCCGCAGGCGCTCGCTCGGCGCGAGCGCAAGAGGGAGCCGTTGCGTGCACTTCGCGTCGAGGAAGACACGGTCCGGGTACTCGCGGAGCCAGCGCTCCGCGCCGTACACCTGATCCACGGACTTCGCGATGGAGCGGCGATACCAGCGCCCCCAGTCCACCGCGAGGTCGCCCGTGTTCGGGAACGCGCACGACTTGTCGGAGAAGATGATGACATCGTCGCCGAACACGACGAGCAGGTCGCAGAGTTCCTTGCCGTCGCCGCGGCCGTTCCTCTGGCCCTGGTCGCGGAAGACGTTGGGGTAGCTCCACAGGCTCAGGAACGTGCGCTCGCAGAGCGACGCGAGGTAGCGCTCCGAGGGGGTCGTGCCGACCGACTTCGTCACGGCGGGCCTCGGTGGAATGGGGGGATCTGTCGGGGGCAGCTTGAACACGCGCGCCGGGCCGTCAGCGAGCGGGGCGGAGGGGTCGAGCGGGAGATCGGAGCGTTCGAGGGAGCCACCCATCATGCGTTCAGTGGGGCATGGGGAGCCTTCCGCGTCCAGAAAACGCCGGGTTTCCCTGCGAATTCCGCGCTCAATCCGACGTGAGCACGGGCGAGGTCACGGTGAACGTGTCGGTGCGCACGCGCTCGATAGCCCGCTCGGTAGCGGTCGCCTCGCGCGCCGCCCAGCCGAAGAGGAGCGTGAGCGCCTGGAGCTCCGGGCGCTTCTCGCGCTCATCGAGTGCGTCGAGGATGGCGGGGCGCGCGTCGAGCGAGGAGCGCATCCCCTCCTCGTCGATCGTGGTCGAGGCGCGCACCGCGAGGCGGCCGTCCACGATGCGACGGCGAGCCTCGTGGAGCCGGATGCCCTCGCCGTCGGTCACCTCGGCGACGAGGAAGCTCGTGCCGCGACGGAGGGGCACGGCGGGGGTGCGCGCGGCCTCCTCGATCACGGAGGTGGGATCGCCGTAGGTCACGCGGCGCACGACGAGGACGGGCATGGAGGCCCGACCGTCGAAGGTGAGGTCGATGGGCGCGTGCTCGGGGATCACCCCCGCCGCGAGGCGCGCGAGCTCGGTCTCCGTGTGGCGGGCGAACGCCGCGCGGATGGGCATCTCGGCCAGGTGGTGGGCGTTGCGCGCTTCCTCGCCGAAGAGGGCGCGCGAGCCGCTCCGGGCCGTGACCGCGGCGAGTGCGCGAAAGAAGGTCACGACCTCGTCACGCCGCTCGTTCTCGCCGGGCCTGAGCGCGACGCGCACCCCCGCGAGGCGGCCGCCCCCACCCGCCATCATGAGGTAGCCGAGGGACGGGATCCCCCGCACGCCGGAGCGCGCGAGGAGCTCGGCGAGCGTGAGGGGGTTGTCGACGTTCACGAGCTGGAGCGCACCGTCCGCGTTGTCGAGCGCCTCCTCCCCCGTCGCTTCGATCGCGACGGAGGGCACGCCGTCACGGCGCGCGAGCTCGGCGGTCTCCTCCGCGCGCCCCGGGACGGGGTCGACGTAGGTCGCCTCGATCACCGCCGCGCTCGACGTGCGGTTGAAGTCCTTGAGCGCCTTGATGTTCTCGCGGGCGCCGCGGTTGGCGCCGGGATTGAGCAGCGTCCGCCGCGTGCGCGGACGGATGGGTTTCGTCGTCATGGGGATCTCCTTCGGTGTTGAGTCGGTCCGGTGTTCATTCCTCGGCGGGTTCGTCCTCGCGGTGCGAGGCGGCGAGCGTGCGCTCGTGGGCGACCGAGTAGGCGGCACGCCCCTGCGCGTTCGTCTGCGTCCACTCCACCTGCTGACGGTCCAGGCGGCGGAGGTACCGGTTCGCCCGATCGATGCGGCGCTCCTCGCCGCGGAGGCGCCGGCGGAGGGTCGTGAGCTGGCGCGCGAGCTCGACCGCCGGGGCGCGGCGGCGTTCGAGCCACGCGGCGACGAAGGCCGGGCCCGCCGAGATGGCCACCATGATGGCGGCCTCGCTCCAGAGGGCGATCGCGGGCACGTCCTCGGCGTCCGAGCCCATCACCCGCGCGAGCCCGATCGCGAGCACGAGGAGCCCGTGAAGGCAGGCCACGGCGTAGAGCCGGAGCGCGAAGGGCGTGGGCGCGGTGGGGGCGACGGGCGAGTCCGTGGCCGACGGCGAGGGGTCGCCGGGCGGCGCGTCGGACGTAGGGCCCTGACGCTTCGCCGGAGTCGCGAGCTTCACTGCGTACTTGGTGAGCGCGATGAGCGTGAGGGTGAGCGCGAGCGCGGGGAGCACGCGGTGGATGGCCGGCACCCCGAGCGAGCGCAGCACGAGGAGGGCGCCAGCGAACTCGATCCCCCACACGCCGACGAGGGCGGCCGTGTACAGGAAGGGCGTCCCGATGAGGGCCTGCGCATCTTCGCCTCTGCGCACATCCTCGCGGTACTCCTCGAGACGCCCGGTGTCCGCGACGGCCTCGATGGCTTCGCGGTGGAGGTAGCTGCCACGCTCGACCTCGGCGGGCGCGAGCCCGTGCGAGGCCACCATGCGGCGGTCCTTGGCGTCGATCCCGTCGCGCGCGTCGAAGCGCGCTTGGATCGAGGCGATGAGCGGTGCGAGGAAACTCATTGCGTCCTCCCGGTGGGGTTCGTGGTCGTGGTCGTCGTGGAAGTGGTGGTGAGGCCCGCGTCGGGCGCGGATGCGCGGCGGGCGGCGACGACGGCGGCGACCTCGGGGACCTCGGTCGCGAACGTGATCTCCTCCGCGCCCGCGTTCGTGAGCGCCGCGTGGAAGAGCGACTGGATCATGCGCACGCGGCCCATCGAGATCGGGCAGTCGCGGCGCGGGACGGGGCCGCCGTCGCCCACGATGAAGTGGAGGCGGGTGCCCTGGTACGTACCGGCCGCGAGGAGACCTCGACGCCGGAGGCGGATGGCGAGCTGCTCGGTCGTCGGGAGCGCGCCGCACTCGAAGTCCGCGACGCCGGACACCTCGCGCAGGTCCGAGATCGCGAAGAGCTCGACCGGGAGCGTCGTCGCGCGGGTAAGCGACACCTTGTCGAGCGACTCGAAGATGGGGCTCGTGCGAGTGCGCGGCCGGTTGAGCTCGGCGTCGAGAGGCAGGCAGAGCACGGGGCGCACCGACGAGAGGAACCTCTCCTCGGCGACACGAGCCGCGCGCTCCCCGCGCTCCGTGCGCGCGGGGACGGTGACGGACGCGACGAGGCGAGTCGTCGCGACCTCCTCGCCCATGACGAAGACTTCGACGCGCGAGAGCGGGCGCTCGTACGCCACGTGCACGACCCGCTCGATCGTCTGCATCGCGATCCCGTGGTCGCACGGGGAGCCGACGCTCCGGTCGCAGATGATCTGGAAGGCGACGGGCGGGAGGGCCGGCGGGTCCTCCATCCCGA
>JBDHVF010000321.1:0-8417 GCA_039809605.1 Polyangiales bacterium
GTCTCCTGGCGCGAGCCGAGCGCCGCGCCGAGCGAGTGCTCGATGACCTCGGCGAGCGTCTGCGCCTGCACGAGGAGAGGCGCGTGGGGCGAGCGCGTGAAGATGTCGAAGGGCGGCAAGGTCGCCCCGCGGAAGAACCGCGCGACGACGAGCCGCGAGAGCACCTCGCGACGGCGCCCGGCAGGGGCACGCGCGAGGATGGCGCCGAGCGCACGGAGCACGAGGTCGACGAGGTCGCCCTGCATGGCGAGGCAGACAATGGCGAGCGGTGCGCCGCCTACGAGCGCGAGGAGGAGCGCGGCGACGAGCGACGCGACGAAGCGCGTCTTGCCGGAGCCGGTGCCCGCCGAGGTCCACGAGTGGGTGCCGTCGAAGGCCGCGAGGGGAACCCGATAGGGCACTCCGGGAGGGCACTCCCCGAGGGCGATGTGTTGCGTGCGGGCGCGCGCCTCCATTTCAGTGACGAAGGCGCGCTCGTTCGCGTCGAGGTGGGCGGCGAGCATGGCGCGGTCGCGCACCATCTCGGCGCGTGCGCGGCGAACCTCCTCGGCATGACCGACGCCGAGAAGCCAGCGGATGAACGCGTCGCTCACGGACTCCCCTCCCCCCGCTCGATCCAGACGAACTCGGGGCGCGTGATCCGGAGCGCGATCGCGTCCTGGTCGAGGTCTCGGCGCACACGCTCGAGGAAGGCGACGAGCCCCTCCCGATCGCTCGTACACACCTCGACCGTGAGCGAGACATCGAAGCAGGCGGCCTTCGGGCCGTCGCGCCAGACCCCGAGGGCGTCGATCACCGTCGCGCCGCCCGTGCGCTTGTAGAGGTCGCGCAGGAGGGCCACGAGGACCGACGCGGGGAAGGGCGTGCCATCGTTCGCCGTCGTCGGGATCTCGAAGCGTGCGTCATACACCGCGTCGTTCGTCACCTCTTCGGGCTGCACGAACGGAGGAGCCATCGCCCGTCCCCCCGCGCGGGCGAATGCCCCGCGAATCACGACGCCCTCGGTCTCGAGTGCCTCCGCGAGCGCGCGGAGGAGCGACAGCGCGGTGCCTTCCGGCGGCCGCGGGGAACGTGCCGGAGGCACGCGCGGGACGTCCCGGCGGCGGTACGGGCGGGCGCCTCTCCGAGGCCCGGGCGCGGGCGTGCGGCGCCCCCCGCTCCCCGTGAGGTGGGAGCGCATCGTCATGACGGCGTCCCTCCGTCTTCGCTGCGCGGCGGGAGTCGAGTGCGCGAGCGGCGGCGGCTCGCGTCGCGCTCGGCGAGTTCGCGCCCACGGTCGTCTTGATGCGCGCGGCGGCGGAGCCACCAGAGTCCGAGCGCGATGTGCCCCAGGGCGACGAAGCCGACGCCGAACAGGTGCTCGGGCCGGACGACGAGGACCTCGGGAGCCGCGCAGTTGCCCGTGCGCGACGCAACCGCATCGTGCGCAGCGGTGGCCTCGTGCTCGGCGAGCGGGAGCACGAAGAGCGTGAGGAGGATGGCGACCGCGAACCTGCTCGCGAGCTGTTCGAGGGTGCGCCAGCCCACGATGCGCGCGAGAGCCCCCGCGGCGATCGTGAGGAAGAGGAGGCTCCACAGGAGCCCGGTGAGTGCAGCCATACCGTGCGCTTCCTTTCGTGAGGTGCCCCCGTAGGGGCAGGGTTCACGGGAGGAGGCGTGGGCGCGCAGGTTTCGTGACGGGGTACACGACGTCGTCACCCACTCGCTTGCATGCAACCCGCCGTGGCGGTGATGCAGTACGCCCGGACGCACCGCTGCCATCGTTCGGAGAGGCGTGACGTGGCGCCCCCTCTTCTTCACGCTGACGCGTGTGTGTGAGCGAGAAGTCGCTGCGGGTGGGAGCGGCGGAGGGGACGAGCACGCGGCTCGTCCCCTCGCACGGGATGGCGCGGGTTCAGTCCGACGTGAGGACGGGCGAGGTCACGGTGAAGGTGTCGGTGCGCACGCGCTCGATGGCCCGCTCGGTGGCGGTCGCCTCGCGCGCCGCCCAGCCGAAGAGGAGCGTGAGCGCCTGGAGCTCCGGGCGCTTCTCGCGCTCATCGAGCACGTCGAGGATCGCGGGGCGCGCCTCGAGCGAGGAGCGCATCCCCTCCTCGTCGATCGTGGTCGAGGCGCGCACCGCGAGGCGGCCGTCCACGATGCGGCGACGGGCCTCGTGGAGCCGGATGCCCTCGCCGTCGGTCACTTCGGCGACGAGGAAGCTCGTGCCGCGACGGAGGGGCACGGCGGGGGTGCGCGCGGCCTCCTCGATCACGGACGTGGGGTCGCCGTAGGTGACGCGGCGCACGACGAGGACGGGCATCGCGGAACGGCCGTCGAAGGTGAGGTCGATCGGCGCGTGCTCAGGGATGACCCCCGCCGAGAGGCGCGCGAGTTCGGTCTCCGTGTGGCGGGCGAATGCCGCGCGAATGGCGGGCTCGGCCAGGTGGTGGGCGTTGCGCGCCTCCTCGCCGAAGAGGGCACGCGAGCCGCTCCGGGCCGTGACCGCGGCGAGCGCGCGAAAGAAGGTCACGACCTCGTCACGCCGTTCGTGCTCGCCGGGCGGGAGCGCGACGCGCACGCCGGCGAGACGGCCGCCCCCGCCCGCCATCATGAGGTAGCCGAGGGACGGGATCCCGCGCACACCGGAGCGCGCGAGGAGCTCAGCGAGCGTGAGGGGGCTGTCGACGTTCACGAGCTGGAGCGCGCCGTCGGCGCCGTCGAGCGCTTCCTCCCCCGTCGCCTCGATCGCGACGGAGGGCACGCCGTCACGGCGCGCGAGCTCGGCGGTCTCCTCCGCACGCCCCGGGACGGGGTCGACGTAGGTCGCCTCGATCACCGCCGCGTTCGACGTGCGGTTGAAGTCCTTGAGCGCCTTGATGTTCTCCCGGGCGCCGCGGTTGGCGCCGGGATTGAGCAGCGTCCGCCGCGTGCGCGAGCGGATGGGTTTCGTCGTCATGAGGATCTCCTTCGTCATCGAGTCGGTTCGGTGTTCATTCCTCGGCGGGCTCGTCCTCGCGGCGCGAGGCGGCGAGCGTGCGCTCGTGGGCGACCGAGTAGGCGGCGCGTCCCTGCGCGTTCGTCTGTGTCCACGCCGCCTGCACGCGGTCGAGGCGGCGGAGGTACCGGTTCGCCCGGTCGATGCGGCGCTCCTCGCCGCGAAGGCGCCGGCGGAGCGTCGCGAGCTGACGTGCGAGCTCGACCGCCGGGGCGCGGCGACGTTCGAGCCACGCGGCGACGAAGGCGGGCCCGGCCGAGATGGCCACCATGATGGCGGCCTCGCTCCAGAGGGCGATCGCAGGCACGTCCTCGGCGTCCGAGCCCATCACCCGCGCGAGCGCGATCGCGAGGACGAGGAGCCCGTAGAGGCAGGCGATGGCGTAGCGCCGGAAGTCGAAGGGCGCCGCGACCGCGACAGGCGCATCCGGCGCCGACGGCGAGGGATCGCCGGGCGGTGCGTCGGACGCGGGGCCCGGACGCTTCGGCGGCGTCGCGAGCTTCACCGTGTACTTGGTGAGCGCGATGAGCGAGAGCGTGAGGGCGAGCGCGGGGAGCACGCGGTGAGCCGCGGGCACCCCGAGGGAGCGCAGCACGAGGAGGGCGCCCGCGAACTCGATCCCCCACACGCCCACGAGGGCGACCGTGTACAGGAAGGGCGTCCCGATGAGGGCCTGCGCGTCCTCGCCGCGGCGCACGTCCTCGCGGTACTCCTCGAGGCGCCCGGTGTCGGCGACGGCCTCGATGGCCTCGCGGTGGCGGAAGCTGCCACGCTCGACCTCGGCGGGCGCGAGCCCGTGCGAGGCCATCATTCGGCGATCCTTGGCGTCGATGCCGTCCTTCGCATCGAAGCGCGCCTGGATCGAAGCGATGAGCGGTGCGAGGAAGCTCATCGCGTCCTCCGGGTGGGGTTCGTGGTCGTCGAGGTGGCGGTGACGCCCGCGTCGGGCGCCGAAGCGCGGCGGGCGGCGAGAACGGCGCCGATGTCGGGAACCTCGGTCGCGAACGTGACCGCCTCCGCGCCCGCGCTCGTGAGCGCCGTGTGGAAGAGCGACTGAATCGCACGCACGCGGCCCATCGAGATGGGGCACCCACGGCGCGGGACGGGCCCGCCGTCGCCCACGATGAAGTGGACGCGGGTGCTCTGGTACGTGCCGGGCGCGAGAAGGCCGCGGCGACGCAGCCGGGTGGCGAGCTGCTCAGGCGTAGGGAGCGCGCCGCACTCGAAGTCCGCGACGCCGGACACCTCGCGCAGGTCCGAGATCGCGAAGAGCTCGACCGGGAGCGTCGTCGCGCGGGTGAGCGACACCTTGTCGAGCGACTCGAGGATGGGGCTCGTGCGGGTGCGCGGCCGGTTGAGTTCCGCCACGAGGGGCAGGCAGAGCAGGGGCCGCACCGACTGGAGGAATCTCTCCTCCGCGACGCGGGCCGCGCGCTCCCCGCGCTCGGCGCGCGAGGGAACGGTGACCGAGGCGACGAGGCGGGTCGTTGCGACCTCCTCGCCCACGACGAAGACCTCGACGCGCGAGAGCGGACGCTCGTACGCCACGTGCACGACACGCTCGATCGTCTGCATCGCGATCCCGTGGTCGCACGGGGAGCCGACGCTCCGGTCGCAGACGATCTGGAAGGCGACGGGCGGGAGGGCCGGCGGGTCCTCCATCCCGAGGGTGGTGAGGGCGCCGTGGATCGAGTGCGCGCTCCGCACGTCGCACCCGCCGAAGACGGCGCCGAGGACGAGGAGGGGCACGGCCCTCCTCCTGCGAACCAGTCGATGACTCATCGTGACGATGACCTCCGAGCGATCGACGCGACCGCTCGGGGGCTGAGGTCGAAGGCGCGCAGTTCCGTGACGGGGTCGGGTGAACGAGATGGGTCAGGCGTCGCCGTGACTGCGCGAGGGCACGCCGCAAGGGCGCGTGCGCACGACGAGCAAGCGCGCCGATACGACCGCAAGACACGGCGTGTCGCTCTCCGCACGCCAGGGACGGGCGTCGTCGGGCGTCATTGCGAGGCGGCCGCCCCGAGGGCGGCGTTGTAGATCGCCTCGACGCGGGCCTGGGCAGCCTCGCCGGGTTCCCCGCACCAGCGCAGGCAATCGCGCGCCCACCCGAGCACCGCCTGCCGCGCGAGCTCGCGCCACGCGACCGCGCCCCCTCCGCAGACGTAGGACGTGACCGCGCGCAGCATGCAGAGCAGTTCCCGCAGAGGCACGGACGCCACGTCGTGGATCGCGGTGTTGCGGAAGACCGCGCGGGGCGCGTAGAGCTCGGCCCGCGCGGCGCGCACCTCGGCGACCGTCGCTTCGCCCCTGCACCAGCGCGTCACGGTCGCGAGCACGAGCTCGGGCACGTCGTCGGTGAGGCGCCCTGCGCGCTCGAACTCGTCGTGTACGTGCCGAGCAACAGCGACCAAGGAGCGGGCAATCCGTGGGTCCGGCGGCGGGTCGACGCTCGCCTCGACCTTCGGCAGCATCGCCTCGTAGACCGCGGTGACGAACCCCGCGGCCGCGGTGGCATCCATGCCGTTGCACCGCAGGCACGCCTTCGCGCTCTCGAGGGTCCGCTGCACATACGCGAACGAGCGCACGCCGCGCACGCCGCCAACGTACGCGGCGAGGTCGAAGGTCGCCCGCCGAAGCGCGCGAACCTCGCGCGGCACCCGGCGTCCGCGCTCACCACCGAGTGTCGGGAGCTCGGCGCGGAAGGTACGTACGGCCCGCTCGACCGCCTCGCCCTTGCACCAGCGGGCCACGAGGCCAAGGACGAAGTCGGATGGGTCGTCGACGACGCCCACTCGCTCGAACTCGCTGCGCGCCACGATCACGACGAGGTACAACGCCCGCGCGGTGGCGAGGACTGGATGTCGAACCATGCGCGGAGGATATCGGTGAGGAGGTGTACGGCTCACGCGAAAGCGTGATGGGGGCGGGGCTCTACGGCGTCGCGGGCGCGGCGGGCGGCGGCATGTCGTCCGGCGCCCGGGCGCTCGTGAGGCCATGGCGAGCGAAGACGCGCCGCGCGCGGGGACGGGCGCGTTCGAGGCGCTTCCGGTGGCGCGGCGGCGCGGTGTCTCCGCGGTCGATACGTGCGACCTCCGCATCGAACGTCTCGCCGTCGAGCGGCGGCAGCTCGGCACGAGCGCACCTGATCCGCGCGCGCCAGTCCTTCCGCGCGCGCTCCTCGGCGTCCACGAGGAGCCCGTGATCGGGAGCGACCGGCAGATCGCGTTCGGCGAACTCCGCGCACGCGCGGGCATGCGCCTCGACCTCTTCGTCGAACGGAACGTGGCCGCCACCACCGCCGCGACGACGCATCACGTACGCGCAGCAGACCGACCAGCAGTAGAGCCAGGCGCGCTCGTCATCGGGCGGCGTGAAGGACGGCTCCCGGGCCTTGCGCACGAAGAAGAGCAGGGCCTCCGAGACCGCGTCCTGCGCGATGTCCTCGAAGCCGCGCCGCGCGACGTGGCGGACGGCGCGGGCGCGGTGCCGTTCGACCTTGAGGGTGAGCGCCCGGACGAGGAGGCGGTAGCAGACCACGGCGGTGAGCGCGTGGGGTGCATCGAGCAGGGTCGCCCGGGCGGGCCCTTGACGCATTGCGTCAGACTGAGGCAGGGTGGGGGTAGACGCGTCGTCGGCCGACGAGTCCACCTCCCACCGAGCGTCCAGGGTGGGGGGCGGGCTGGTCGGCGGCCCGGCGCTGTCGTCGTCGTCATGGGGCATGGTGCGCTCCTGTGGCGGCGCGGACGGCTCGCCGATCGTGGTGTTCGTGCACCACCCGGACGGGCCGCCGGCCTTCTTCTGCGCGGTTCTCCCGCGCGTTCCCTTGCCCCGGAGTCTCAGGACTTCGGGGCTCTTTCGTGCCCGACACCATCGTCGAGCGCTGCGAGGATGGGCCCGGGCGCCGTGCGCTCGGCCGCCAGAGTCGAGGCCGTGCCCGCCATTCGGCGCCTCGCGGCCGCCAGTTCGAGGGCCTGCGCCGCCAGTCGCCCTTCACGCCCCTTGCGAAATCAGTGAGACTCCGCCGCGTGAGCTGGCGAGAACGTCGTCTGTGCCAGGCGTTGGACGATCTCACGCACCTCTCGGCCGACCGGTACGACGAGCTGGTCCCCCGTGAGGGGCGCGCCAGTCTCGAGGCGGTCCGAGCCGTGGCGGCGCGAGCAAGCGCGCATTTTTCAAAGGCCCCCGAGGTCCGCGAGTCCGCGGCGCTCTCGAACTCGTCCTTCGCGACGCGGAGCAAGGCCGCGCCTGCACTCACGGAGCGCACGGTCGAGCGGGCGTTCGCCGATCTGCAACAGGCCCTCGAGGCGCTCGCCGTTCCGCTCCGCATCGATCGCGCCCGGGGAACGCCCATGGTCCTCGACACGCCCGGCGCGTGGACCGGAGACCGAGGCCCTCCGTTCCATCGTCGCCTTGCGCCGGAGGTGCTCGCTCGTGTTGCCCGCGTCGCGCTCCAAGATCGGCTCCGGGCGCTTCTCGCGCGCCAGGGCTCGAGGGCTGCGCCGAGCGCGGCCGTCGTCGCGCCCGCAGGCTTCGGCAAGACCACCGCGCTCGGGGAGATGGCCGAACGGGCGAAGGAGGCGGGCGCGACGTGGGTCAGCGCCGCCTTCTGCGAGGACTACTCCCCCGACGCCGAGCCCGGAGGCTTCCTCGCGTCGGCGGTGCTCGGCACGCCGGCAACCCTCACCGAAGCGACGGACGAAACACGCGCCCACCCCGGGGGCCTGCTGCTCGTCGACACGCTCGACCTCGCGCTCACCGACGCGGCAGCGCCCAGGTGGGCCGCGGCGATCCGCGCGCTTTCACACGCCGGGGTGAGCGTGATCTTCTCGTGCCGACTCTGGGAGTGGCGGCATGTTCTGTCCGTTCATCTTCGCGAGGCTACCGTCATCGCCTTGCCACCGTTTACACAAGAGGAAGCGCTCGCCGCGGTCGAGGTCTATTGCAAACAGAACGGGATCGCGCAGACGGCATTTCGAAAGCGCATTCTCGAATTGATGGAGGAGAGTCGAGGACTCGATCGAATCGTTCGCAATCCGCTCCTCTTGTCGCTGATCTGCCAGCTCTTCGGTCCCTCGGGAACCGTCCCCAAGGATCTGACCGTCCTCAGATTGTATGAGGAACTCGTGGATCGGCGCGTGAGAAGAGCGCGGCGAGGTGGTGGCCCCGATACTCCTCTCGCACGGGCCAAGGAACACTTCTGCTATTCCTTTGCACGAGCGGTCGTCGAACGAACGAATCCTCATGTCCAGGAAGTTCTGAGCCGAGAGATTTTCAAGGACGAGGACCAGGAGGCGTTTGTCGAGCTGCGAAGCGATGGCATTCTCGAAGAGATCGCCGGGCTTCGCATCCGGCTCTTTCATCAATCCTTTCTCGAATACCTGGTCGGTGCCTGGCTCACGACCGAACCTCAGAGCGCACGCGAGTTTCTGCAGCGTAT
>JBDHVF010000322.1:0-8400 GCA_039809605.1 Polyangiales bacterium
CCACTGCGGGCGCTGCGGCAGCGCGTGCCCCGCGGGGCAGACGTGCGCTGGCGGCGCCTGCGCGCCGGTCTGCGCCGCGCCCCGCGCGCTCTGCGGCGGCGCGTGCACCGACGTGCAGACGAGCGCCGCGAACTGCGGCCGCTGCGGCAACGCGTGCTCGTCGGGCCAGACGTGCTCCGAGGGGCGCTGCGTGGCGGGCATGTCGTTCCGCGTGCTGTCGCTCTCGACCACGGGGTGCCACACCGTCGAGCACGCGACCGAGACGGGCGACGACCGCGGCGGCATCGTGCTCACCGCCACCCACGTCTTCTACAACGCCGACACGCGCATCGGGCGCTGGTCGGCCGCCGACCTCACGGGCTACACGGCCATCACCGGTCCGCACGACGGGCTGGTCGGAGACCTCGCCACGGGCAGGGTCTACGCCGCGCTCTCGGCCGCGGGAGTGGAGTTCCCCGGCTCGAACGCGACGACCATCACGCCCTTCGCGATCACGCAGCTCGCGGTGCTCGACCCGCTGACGCTCGCGCCCGGCGCGACGCGCGTGGCGCTCTCGGCGCCCGTGACGGTCACGCACGACGTGGGCTTCTTCGCGGGCCACGGCTTCGTCGTGGTGTTCTCGGGCGTCGTCGCGGCGGGCGTCGAGCAGCGCTGGTACGTGATCGACCTCGCGACGGGCGCCGTCACCACGTACCCGAGCGCGGGCGGCTTCGCGCACCACGTCTGCGAGAACGGCGGGTGGTGGGGCGTCGCCGAGCGCGCGGGCGCCGACTACAGCGTGGTGTTCGTGCGCAACAACACCACCATCGGCCGGCTGCACCTCGGCGACAACGCGCAGACCGTCGTGGGCACCTACACCGACCTCGCCGACACGTGCTCGATCACCGCGTCGGCGTCGGCGAGCCGCTGGTACTTTCACAACGAGGGCGCGTCGGAGATCGCGCCGATGGGCGTCGAGACCACGGGCTACTGCCCGGGCACCTTCTCGCTCACGGCGATGTGACGGCTACTTCGTGATCGCCTGGAGCACGCCGGTGGCGAGGCCGACGCCGAGGTTCACCGCCTGGCCGAACGCGTCGGCCGCGGGGAGCTGCTGCTGCGCGCCCGTCCACGCGCCGTCGCTCGCGGGGGCGCGCGGGTCGTTGCGCGCGACGGCGACGTCGTCGGGCATCGCGGGCGCCGCGCCGTCGCTCGCGCCGCCGATGGCGAAGTCGCCGCGGCGGTCGCCGCGCACGGCCACGAGGTGCTGCCCCTCGACGCGGCTCTGGCGGTACTGGGCCTGCACGTAGCGCGTGACCTCGTCGAAGTCGACCGAGCCGTCGGCCCTGCGGCGCACGCCGCCGTCGACCGCGCGGCGGAAGTGGTACGCGAGCCACCCCCCGGCGTTGACCTCGGAGGCCACCGACGACTCCTCGTTGACGCGCGACGAGAGGAGCGCCGCGCGCTCGGCGTGGCCCTGCACCACGCCAGCGAAGCCGCCCGCGTTGCAGCTGTCGAGCACCACGAGCGAGCGGCCGTGCACGCCGTCGAGCAGGCGCGAGAGGTCGCGGCGGGTCATGTCGCGGCCGCGCAGGTCGACCTCGTCGGCGTTGCCGTGGCCGTCGAAGAAGAACACCAGCATGTCGCGCGGGCCCACGCGCGGCGCGAGCGTCGCGAAGGCCTGGCGCACGCGGTCGAAGGTGGCGTTGTCGTCGGTGAGCACCACGGCGTTGCGGCGGTCCATCCAGCCCGCGCGCTCGAACGACTGCGCGAGGCGCTGCGCGTCGGCCGCGGTGTTGGGCAGGTCCTGGTTCTCGCCGCGGTAGTGCGAGATGCCCACGAAGATGCCGTAGGTCGTGCCCGCCGCGCCCGCGCTCGGGGGAGGCGCGTCGGCGTCGTCGGCGCTGTCGTCGCTCGCGCCGTCGTCGGCGCCGTCGTCGCTCGCGCCGTCGTCGGCGCCGTCGTCGATCGCGGCCGCGCCGCCGTGGGCGATCGAGAGGTCGGCGCCGAAGTCGCCCATCTCGCCCTCGGCGTAGCTGGTGACGGTGAGCTGGTAGCGCCCCGTGGCGGGCGCGACGAAGCGCAGCAGGGCGTCGGCGCGCTGGCCGGCGCCGTCGTCGTCCTGCCAGGTCTCTCCGTTGGGGCCTTCGGCGCGGGCGACCGCGTCGAAGTCGCTCGACGAGACCGCGAAGGTGACCGCGTCGCCGCGCGTGAGGTTGACCGAGCGCGTGTGCGCGTAGCGCCCCGAGTCATCGGCGTCGCCCTCGCCGAGCGAGCCGTCCTCGTGCATGCGCGCCGCGCCCTGCGACGAGGGGCCGTGCGCGAGCGCGGCGGCGGGCGCGTGGCGGCGGTGGGGGCGGTGCTGCGCCTGGGCGGCGCCGGTGATTCCGAGCGCGAGGGCGAACGCGACGACCGACAGGGTGCTGCGATGGGCCATGCGGGACCTCCGTGTGAGGGGGCGACGAGGCCGACGAGCACCCGCCGTGCCCCATCGGAACACCCATGAAACACAGGGCGTTTCGAAGGCGCGAGGCGCCCGCGCGCGCGGAGCATCAACGGGAGCCGACAGGCCCGGTGTCAACGCGCGATTACATCGCCGACGGGGCGAGTGCGGAGTTGCTCAGGGCGTGAGGGTGACGGTGCGATCGAGCACGGCGCCGCGGGCTTCGAGGCGCGCGCGGGCGTCGGCGAGGGCGGCGAGCACGCGCTTGCGGGCGGGTCCGCCGGGGAGGTCTCTGCGCTCGACGGCGGTCTCGGGGTCGAGCGCGGTGTAGATCCCCTCGTCGAAGGCCGGGTGCTCGGCGCGAAACTCGTCGAGCGGGAGCTCGGCGAGGTCGACGCGCCTCGCGAGGGCGCGCGCCACGAGGCGGCCCGCGACCTCGTGCGCGTGGCGGAAGGGCACGCCCCTGGCCGCGAGCCAGTCGGCCACCTCGGTGGCGGTGACGTAGCCCGCGCCCAATGCAGCGCGCATGCGGTCGCGGTGGAACGTGAGCGCGCCGATCGCGTCGGCGAGCACCTCGGCGGCGTCGCGCACGGTGTCGACCGCGTCGAAGACGGGGGCCTTGTCCTCTTGAAGGTCGCGGTTGTACCCGAGCGGCAGGCCCTTGAGCACCACGAGCAGGGCCACGAGGTCGCCGACGACGCGGCCCGACTTGGCGCGCACCACCTCGGCGACGTCGGGGTTCTTCTTCTGAGGCATCATCGACGAGCCCGTGGCGTGCGCGTCGGCCATCTCGACGAAGCCGAACTCCTGCGTCGACCACCAGACCATCTCCTCGGCGATACGCGAGAGGTGCACCGAGGCGATGGCGAGGGCCGAGAGCAGCTCGAGGAGGAAGTCACGGTCGGCCGTGGCGTCGACGCTGTTGCGCGTGGGTCGCTCGAAGCCGAGGAGCTGCGCGGTGAGCGCGCGGTCGAGGGGGAAGGTCGTGGCGCACACGGCGCCCGACCCGAGGGGGCACTCGTTCATGCGCATGGCGCAGTCGTGCAGGCGGCCGTGGTCGCGGTCGAGCATCTCGACCCACGCGAGCAGGTGGTGGGCGAGGCGGTTGGGCTGCGCCCGCTGCGTGTGCGTGTACGCCGGGAGCAGCGTGTCGACCTCTCCCTCGGCGCGCGCGACGAGCGTGAGCGCGAGGCGGTCGAGGCTGCGGCCGACGCGGGCGCACGCGTCGCGGGCCCACAGGCGCATGTCGGTCGCGACCTGGTCGTTGCGGCTGCGGCCCGTGTGCAGCCGCGCGCCCACGTCGCCCTCGCGCGCGGTGAGCGCCGACTCGACGTTCATGTGAACGTCCTCCTTCGCGGCGTCCCACGCGAAGGTGCCCGCGCGCACCTCGTCGCGGATCGCGCCGAGCCCCCGTCGGATCGCCGCCACGTCGGCGTCGGTGAGCACGCCGATGGAGGCCAGCATGTCGGCGTGCGCGAGCGAGCCGGCGATGTCCTCCTCGGCGAGGCGCTTGTCGAAGCTCACGCTCTCGAGAAAGCGCGCGGCGCCCGCGTCGAGGTCCTGTTGAAAGCGTCCGCCCCACGCGGTCTTCGTCGCCATCGGTCGTTGCTCCTTCGCGCGCGAAGGAATGGCACGACCCGCCCCGGCGTCAACGAAGATCGCGCGGGGGGTGTGCCTTGGGGTGGTGCTGTCTGGCGGCGGGCCCGGGAGTCGAACCCGGATGATCGAGAGGTGTGATCACATGGGCGAGGACGACGCCCCGCCCCACCAGTACCTCGTTAATGATCGCAACATTGACTGTGTCGTGTGACTGCCGTTTCACCAGCCCGCCGTACGCCCCGACGGAGAGATCGGGGCCCCGATCGTGACGCGCCTCGGGGCTCGCGGCAAGCGCGCGGCGATGCTTTGCGTTGACGCTTTTCTCAGCGCTCTGTTAGCGTCCGCGGGCGTGAGACGGGCTCTCTCGGTGCTGGTGTTGGGGGCGTGCGGCGTGGCCGCGTGCGGACCCATCGGGTACGTCGTCGAGATCAACGGCGCGGCGCAGGCGGTCGAAGAGGCCCGCGCGGTCGACGCGGCTCACTACGCCCCGTACGAGTACCAGTTCGCCGCCGCGCACCTCGAGAAGGCCCGCGAGTTCGCCGCCGAGGCCGAGTACCAGAACGCCATGGACATGGCCGGCGTCGCCGAGCAGTACGGCAACCGCGCCCGCGACCTCGCGCGGCGCCGCCAGCAGGAGAGCGGGCGTTGAGCGCGACGCGCGTCGCGGGGCTCTGCGCCCTGCTGCTCGGGTGCACGTCGGCGTCGGCGCTCCAGGGGCGCATCCGCTCGACGCGGGAGCTCCTGACGCAGGCCGACCGCAACGGCGCGTACGTGTGCGCGCCGCGCGAGCTCGCGCTCGGCCGCGCCAACGTGGAGTTCGCCGACCGCGAGCTCGACGAGGGGCACATCCGCCGCGCCGAGGGTCACGCCACGCTGGCCGACGAGAACGCCCGCGCCGCGCTGCGCATGTCGCCCGCCGAGCGCTGCGCGCCGCGCGAGGTCGTGGTGCAGGCGCCGGGCGACCGCGACGGTGACGGCTACCTCGACCCCGACGACCAGTGCCCCGACCAGCCCGAGAACTTCAACGGGTTTCAAGATCAGGACGGCTGCCCCGACGACCCCGACAGCGACGGCGACGGCCTCGCCGACTCGCGCGACGGCTGCCCGCTCGACCCCGAGGACAGGGACAGCTACCTCGACGACGACGGCTGCCCCGAGGGCGACAACGACGCCGACGGCATCGCCGACGCGGTCGACAACTGCCGCAACGAGCCCGAAGACCCCGACGGCTTCAACGACCAGGACGGCTGCCCCGACACCGACAACGACCAGGACACCGTCGTCGACACGACCGACCGCTGCCCCAACGAGGCCGGGCCCGTCGACAACCAGGGCTGCCCGCCGGTGTTCACGCACATCGTCGTGACGCAGCACGGGGTGCGGTTCCACGTGGAGTTCGACTTCGACCGCGCGACGCTGCGCCCGTCGGCGGCGGTGACGCTCGACGAGGTGGTGACCTTCCTCAACCAGCCGCAGAACCGCACGCTGCGGTACGAGGTGGGCGGCCACACGTCGAGCGAGGGCGCTCGCGTGCACAACCAGCGGCTCTCGGCCGCGCGCGCCGAGACCGTGCGGCGCTACCTCACCGACCACGGCATCGACGGCGCGCGGCTCACGTCGCGGGGCTACGGGCCGAGCCAGCCCATCGAGTCGAACCGCACCCAGCAGGGCCGCGAAGCGAACCGTCGCGTCGAGCTCAACGAGATCGACGCCAGCGGGCGCCTCGTTCGGTAGTTCCCCGCGCGCCCGGCACGTGACGTCTTCGCACGCGGGTGAAACCGTGTAGGATCGCGCGCCGAACGGGCCCACACGGGTGGGAGCCGTCTGAAACCACCCATGACGACGCATCGGAACGCCCTCCTCCTCGCCGCCGCGCTCGCGGTGTTCGCGCCCGCGGTCGCCCACGCCCAGCAGGGGCCCCGCGACGCGAACGCCAACACGCTCGTGCGCCAGGCCATGCAGGACTACCAGGACCTCGAGATCGACCGCGCGATCGAGCGCCTCAACATCGCCCTGCGCACCTGCGGCGGCAGCGGGTGTTCGAACGCCGTGCTCGCGCGCGTGCACATGTCCATGGGCATCGTGCGCGTGGGCGGCCAGCAGAACAACCAGGAGGGCGTGGCCGCCATGGTGCGCGCGCTCGAGGCCGACCCCCACGCCGAGCCCGACGCGCTGCTCGCGACGCCCGAGATCAACGAGGCCTTCGCCGAGGCGCGCCGCCAGGCCGGCGGCGGTCGCGCGGGAAGCACGGGCGCCACCACGAGCACGCCCCCGACGCGCACCAACCCACCGGCCGCGAGCGGAGAGCTCCTGCACACGCCCGCGCCCGAGCAGGTCGAGAACACGCCGCTGCCCGTGTACGTCGAGCCCGCGAGCTCGCTCAACGCCGCGCACGTGTACGTGCACTTTCGCGGCAACGGCATGCGCCAGTACGAGCGCCGCGAGATGCAGCGCATGGGGCAGGGCTGGGGCACCGAGATCCCCTGCGTGCAGATCATGCAGCCGGGCATCGACTACTACATCACCGCGGTCGACGAGGGCGGCGCCACCATCGCCTCGACGGGCAGCGAGTCGTCGCCCGTGCACGTGACCGTGCTGTCTCCGTCGACGCGCCGCTCGTTCCCCGCGCCGACGTTGCCCAACCGGCCCGCGCCCGCGTCGTGCGCGACCTGCGAAGACTGCCCGCCGGGCATGTCGGGCCCCACGTGCTGCCCCCGCGGCGGGTCGTCGGGCGGCGGTGGCCACGGTCAGCTCGGCGACCCGTGCAGCGCGTCGAGCGAGTGCGGCGAGGGCCTGCGCTGCGACGCGGGCGCCTGCGCGGTCGACGAGGGCGGCGCGAGCGGCGGCACCGAGCCCACCGGGCCCAGCACCCCGCGGACCTTCTCGCGCTTCGCGTTCGACCTCGGCGGAGGCGTCGGCGGCGCGTTCCTCTCGGGCACGCCCTCGTACGCCGAGCAGTTCGTCAACGCGACGACGCGCCAGCCCGAGTGCGGCACGTACACCTGCTACCGCACGATCGACCCGGGCCTCGCGCCGACGTTCTATCTCACGGCCAATGTTCGCTACAACGTCACGCAGCGCGTGGGCATCGCCGTGGGCACGCGCTTTCAGTTCGACACCGCGCCGTGGACGGTCGACCCGCCCGGCGGCCGCGGTCAGACCAAGTCGAACCCGCTCGCCAACCTGCTGCTCTACGCGCGGCTCTACTACGCCTTCACGCCCCACGGCTTCGCGCCCACGGGCGTCGTCGCGGCCGCGTTCGTCGGCGGCGGCGCGGGGCAGATCGAGCCCAAGCCCGGCGTGCCCGCGTCGGCGCGCTACCCGAGCGCCCACGTGGTCTCGGGCTACGGCAACATCCAGGTCGGCGGGCGCGTCGAGTACGGCCTGCGCAACGGCTTCCACGTCGCGGGCGAGCTCACGCTGCACTTCATGGTGCCGACCTTTCTCTTCGACGCAGACCTCTCGGCCCTCGTGGGCTTTCACTTCTAGCCCGCGTCGTCGACGCGCGCGATCGCCTCACAACTTTGCTTGACACCCGCCCGCGCCGGTGGTTACTTCCCGGCTCCCTGAAGGCGCGTAGCTCAGTGGTAGAGCATCACCTTGACACGGTGGGGGTCGCCGGTTCAATCCCGGCCGCGCCTACTCCCTTCCCCCGTGATTCGTGTCCCTTGTGTGCGCGGTGGGGCGTACACAGATTGATTGCCTTCGAGCCGCTTGCGGCGCGATGATCGTCACGTCGCGTGGGCGATGCGTCTGAGGGACGCACCACACACGCGGGGAGCACTCACTCACTGATGGGGACCTGGTCGGTCCCCCAAGCCCAGGAGCACCGCTATTCCCCCCAAGGGACCGATGGACAAGGGCGCGCAGCGCCAGCCCCAGATCCGCTTCAACTACCGCATCCGTGTGCCGGAGGTGCGCGTCATCGCCGCCGACGGCACGCAGCTGGGCATCATGACATCGCAGGACGCCATCCGTCTCGCGATGGACCAGTCGCTCGACCTCGTCGAAGTCAATCCCAAGGCCGACCCCCCGGTCTGCAAGATCATGGACTTCGGCAAGTTCAAGTACGAGCAGAAGAAGATGCTCAACGAGCAGAAGAAGAAGCAGACGATCGTCGAGATCAAGGAGGTCAAGGTCCGCCCCAAGACCGACGACCACGACATCGAGACGAAGATCAAGCACATCCGTCGCTTCCTCGAGGAGGGCAACAAGGCGAAGATCACGGTGCGCTTCCGCGGCCGTGAGATCACCCACCCCGAGAAGGGCGAGGAGGTGCTCCGCGAGATCATCACCGAGCTCGAGGGGAGCATCGTGATCGAGCAGAAGCCCGCGCTCGAAGGGAAGACGATGACCATGCTCATCGCCCCGAAGCCCGG
>JBDHVF010000323.1:0-8392 GCA_039809605.1 Polyangiales bacterium
GTTCTGGAGCCCCTCACGGGGCGACCACTTTCGGTAGCCTGGGGTGAGGGGGCCAACGCCCCCGATACCCCAGCGGAAGATGGGCGCCCTCCTTCATGGCGATTCGAACCTCAAAAACCGGGCGATGCTTCGGCTCGGTGATACCAATGCGCGCCATGAAGACGAACGCGCGCGCAGTCCGCATCCGTGAGCCCGGCGACGTCGACGTGCTCGAGCTCGCCGAGGTCGCCGTGCGCGACCCGGGGCCCGGCGAGGTGCGGGTCGATGTCGCCGCGGCGGGCCTGAACCGCGCGGACATCATGCAGCGAAAGGGCTTCTACCCGGCGCCTCCGGGCGTCGCGCCCGACGTGCCCGGGCTCGAGTACGCGGGCACCGTCGCCGCCGTGGGAGAGGGCGTGCGCGAGTGGAAGCCCGGCGATCGTGTGATGGCCATCGCGGGCGGGGCGGCGATGTGCACGCGCGTCGTGGCGCACGCGCGCGAGCTCATGCCCGTGCCCGAAGGGATGAGCTTCACCGACGCGGCGGCGATCCCCGAGGTGTTCCTCACGGCGTGGGACGCCCTCTTCGTGCAGGCGGGGCTCTCGATGGGCGAGGTGGCGCTCGTGCACTCGGTGGCGAGCGGCGTGGGTACGGCCGCGGTGCAGCTCTGCCGCGCGGCGGGCGTGCGGGTGATCGGCACCGCGCGCTCGGCCGAGAAGCTCGAACGGGTGAAGGCCCTGGGGCTCGTCGACGCCGTGGTGGCGCGCGACGGGCGCTTCGCCGACGAGGTCGCGCGGCTCACGGGAGGCCACGGCGCCGACGTGGTGCTCGACGCGGTGGGCGCGAGCTATCTCGCCGAGAACCTGCAGGCGTTGGCGCCGCTCGGGCGGCTCGTGATGCTGGGCTTCATGGGAGGCGTGCAGGCCGAGGTGTCGCTGGCGCCCATCCTGATGAAGCGCCTGCGCGTGGTGGGCTCGGTGCTCAGGGCGCGCCCGCTCGAAGAGAAGGCCCGGCTCGCGCGGGAGTTCTCGCGCACGGTGCTCACGCTCTTCGCGACGGGCGCGCTGCGGCCCGTGGTCGACGCGGTGATGCCCATGACCGAGGTGCGCGAGGCCCACGCGCGCATGGAGCGCAACGAGACCGTGGGCAAGCTCGTGCTGGCGTGGTGAGTCGTCGGGGCGGTCGAGCGCGCGCCGCCGTCAGCGCGGCGCCCCGTCGGGCGGCGCGGGCGGCGTCACCGGAGGCTTCGCCGCGGGCTTCTTCGCGCGCTTCTTCGCGCGCCCGGCGACCTTCGAGCGCGCCTGCGGCACCGCGGCGTCGCCCTTGCGGCTCTCGCGCGCCGACGCCAGGAGCGTGCGCGTCTCGTGCACGAGGCGCCCGATGAGCACGTCCTCGCGCTGCGCCTCGGAGAGCTCCTGCGCGCGCGTCTCGGTGCTGGTCGTGTGCGCCTCGAGCGCCACGCGCGCGGCTTCGAAGAGCGTCTCGATCACCTCGGCGCTCAAGCCCGCGTCGGCGAGCACGTCGGCGGGCACGGTGGCGCGGGCGCGCTGCACCGCTTCGGCGAGCTGCTCGAGCGAGCGCGCCGTCGCGCGCGCGGTCCGCTCGTCGGCCGCCGACACGCCGTCGAAGCCCAGGTTGCGCAGCCCCCGCGCGACCTTGCGGGTCAGCTCCGTCTTCGTCGAGACGGGCGTCGGCTCCGCGGCGGGCGCCTCGGGCTCCTCCAGCGGAGCGGCCTTGAGGGCGAGCTCGTGGGCGAGCTCCGCGGCGTAGCGCAGGCGCAGCGGGCCGTACCCCGCGACGCGCCCCGCGAGCACCGAGCGGATGAGCGTCGCGGTGACCGTGAGCCACTCGCCCACCACCGTCGCGGCGCTGTAGCGCATGCCCAGTCGGCGCGCGGCCTCGTCGCTCACCTGCGCCTCGTAGAACGCGCGCTCGCGCTCGCCCACCGCCGTCTGACAGCGGGCGATCACCTGCGCGCACTGCGCCGACTGCGACGTGGTGCGCCTGCGCGCGGCGCGCGACGCGCCCTTCGCGCGAGCCGCCGGCGGAAACTGCGACCGTGAAGGCTTCGTGCTCGCTTCGCTCATGACCCGTTGACCTCCCCGAGGATGGACCTGCGACCCGCCGCCGCGCGGCCTCGCGCTGGCGGCTTCTGTCCCTCTCAACGGCGCCTCGTGGGGGACCATGAGCCACTTCGTGTTTTTTCTGTGCGACCTCCTCGAAGGGCGTGGGTCAGGGGCCCCGCCGCGCTCCCAGCGTGGGCACGGTCATGGGGTCGCCCTCGTCCATCTGGATGAGCGCGCTGTCGCCCCCGCTCGCGCCGAAGAACGCGCCGAGATTGCCGATGGCCCCGCATCCGCGGAAGCCTCGCACCGCGGGACGGCTGCCGTAGCGCCCGTCGAAGCGGCAGCCCGTGAGGGTCAGCCAGGCACCAGCCGTCGAAGGAAGCCTCCAGTGGATGGGCGCTGGCATGCTCAGGACGAGCACGGGAGCATGCCGAGAGGCGCCCGACGGCAGGACGGTGGCCGTCGCCTCCCGCGCAGCAGCCTCGCGGAGAACGTTCGGGTCGAGGCCCTCGATCACGCCGTCGAGCGCGTCGAACGAGCCCGACCCCGGCGGGGACCATGCCGACTTCGGAGCGGTCGTCGGTTTCGACTCCGGGGTGGTCACGAGGGGCTTCGTCGGCGCCGTCGCCGCGGGCTTCCACTCGTTCGGCTGGACGACGTCGCCGAGCTCGGTCTTGCGATCGAGCGGCTTCGTGACGACCGCCGCAGACTGCGCATCGAGTACCGGAGCGCGGCGCGGGAGGATCGGATCGGGCGGGATGTAGTCGATGATCGGAGGCGCACGGAGGTTCTCGAAGAGGGCGACGGGCTCCCAGACCTCCGCGAGCACGTGGTGGAGGCCGATGATCGTACAGTCGCGCCCCGTGTTGAGGGACGCGGCTCGACACGTCGCGAGGAACTGAACGCTCGTCGAGCGACAGTCTTGCGAGTACAGCGCGGCGGGCGTCGCGAGATCACCCCCGGTCCCCGCCCCCGGCGGGCGCGCGTCGAGGAAGATGTCGACGCCGCCCTCGGGACCGTGCTCGTGGAGGTTCTCGTCTGTATCCCAGACGGGCCGGGGGACGGCGCTGTTTCGGAACTGGCAGTTCGTGACCGAGAGCGCACAGCTCATCGCGTGGATCATCGCCAGGGCGTCGCCGTCGAAGGCGCAGCCGCGGATGTCGACCCCCGTGGCGGGCGGCGCCGAGACGGTGAGCGCCGTGGGGAACGTGTCGGGGCCCAGCGTCGGGGTGAACCGGCAGCCTTCGAGACGGAGGTCCTCGCTGGTGGTGACCGGCGTCCCGGTCGAGCTTCCCCCCTCGGTGATCACCATGCGCACGAGGTGGTCCCTGGCGCCGGTGAAGCCGCAGTGCCGCAGGTAGTGCCCCCGGCGCTGCACGTCGGCGCTGGCCTCAGCCTCACGGGTCGAGGTCATCTCGAGGCAGACGCTCGCGAGCGATGCCCCATTGAAGCGTACGTCGTCGAGGGTCACCGCTTCGAAGTCGCGCACGGCCAGCATGGCCGCGCCGGCCTCGCGCGGGAACCCGGAGGCGCACACGAAGGTGGGGTTGGCCTCCCCACCCGGCGAGCCCCGCAGCTCGATCCCGTCGTCGGGCCGTTCGCCGCGTGTGATCACCAGCGGTCGCGCGAGCGCGTAGGTGTCGCGGAGCTCGATCGGCAGCACGCGAAGCCAGAGCCTCTCGGACGGGGTCGCCCCGACGGCCACCCGGTCGACGACGGCCGCGCGCACGCACGCTTCGAGCGCGTCGCTGTCGTCCGATGCCGACGAGCGATCGCCTGCGCCCCACCACTCGGGGTGCACACGGTCCATCCAGCGGCTGGTGAAACGCACGGTGGCGAGGTCGTGCGACCGACCGCGCTCCCCGGCCTGCGCCCGGAACCACGGCAGCGTGGGGAACGCACGCCCCATGGGCGCCCGGAAGCTGCCCTTGATCCTCAGGTGGTGGGCCGTGGAGTCCAGCATCGTCGGGTCGCGCCCATCGCCCTCGTGCAGAACCACGGGCACGAGCACCGCGCCCGCCCCCAGGTAGAGCTCGACGCTCTCGGGGAGCTCCAGGGGCTCGCGCACGTCGACCCAGAGCTGCCCGCCGGGCACGTGGGCGATGTACAGCACCCCCCCGAGGTTCTCAGGGCCGCGGATGGTATCGAGCGCGTCACGCAGGCGCGCGCGCACCGCCACGGCGTCCCGCGGGTCCGTGCCGTGTTCGGCGAGGTCGAGGGTCAGGTTGTAGAAATCTCGGCTCCTGGGCATGGCATCACCTCTCCTGATCGTTCGTCATCGACGGTCCCCGAGCCGCAGCACGGCCGGGATGCCCCTCGAGCCCGTCGTCACGAGCACCTCGCCGCCTCCGGGACCAAGGCGGCGCGCTCCCAGGTCGAGCACGGGCGCGAGCCTGCTCTTCCCCCCGGTCACGTACACCCCGCCGGCGATGTCCGACCCGGGTCGCCGTTCGCCGAAGACACAGCCCTGGAGCACCAGCGCCGCGTTGTTGAGGCGGGGCCCGCCCCAATAGATCGCAGGGCGAATCCCGTCGTCGGGGAAGTCGCTGCGGTGCCGCAGATGGATCAGGGTGACGGAGGCGACGATCCGTCCACGCGTGACCAGGGAGGGCGACGGCGCGAAGGTCGCGAGGAACTGTCGGCTTCGGGACTCGACGTTACGCGCCGTGAAGCTGGTCGCACCGACCGGCTGCGAAGAAGATGTGCCGCTGAGATCCGGCAGCCCCAGGGCCATGAGGAAGTCCGTGCCGTTCCACCGACGGAGGGAGGCATCGGGGAGCAGGGGTTCGCCCCCGTGCAGCATCATGCTCGGCTCGTTGTCACTCGGCACCGTGTTCGTTCGGAAGGTGCAGTTCTGGAGCGAGAGCCTCCCTCCGAGCCCGAGGATCATCGGGTTGGCCGGTCCGAGGAAGGCGCACCCGTGGAACTCGACCCCGAACCCCTCGCTGGAGCGGAACAGCACGCCGACGCGCCAGTAGCCCGGCATGTACTCGAGCTCGGTGATGGGGAGGCGCTCGTCGACCGAGGGCGGTCGGCCGGCGGCCATCGCGGCCCGGTCCGCCTCCATGACCTCGGCGGCGGTCGCCCCGATGCGTCCCTCCGTGTCCGTCTGGAAGCGGCACCGGGTGAAGCGCAGGTTGGAGAAGTCCAGGCTCCCCGAGTCGGGAGGCTCCACCCGAGAGCCGGGGACGTCGCCTGGCATGGCCTGCACGATGGTCGTGAGCTCGCCGCCGACGTGAACGAGCGATCTGCGCGCGTTGCGAAACTCGCACCCCTCGAACCCGTGGCTCTGGGCCGCCGCCCCCGCGCCGGGCGCCGAGAGAGAGACGCAGCGCTCGGCGCGCTCGTTGGCGTCGAACACCACGTTCTTCAGGGTGACTCCCACGGTCGTGCGCAGCACCAGCATGGCGTTGACCTCCGCGGAGACGGGGGCGACGACGGGCTCCGGCGTGAAGCCCGGCGCCGCCTTGATCAGCGCGGCCCCGAAGCGTCGCGTCGCGGGCCCGCACTCGCCGCGAATGACCAGACCGAAGGTGTTGGCCGGCGCGTCGACGTCCGGGTTGTCGTTGCCCCTGGCCTGATCCCTCGTCGCGCCGATGCGGAGCGGCCGGTCGATCGCGTAGTCGTTGACCAGCCTGAGCGGGATCGACGCGTGACGGTCACGAATCGGGCGCGCGAACGAGTGCACCCGACGGTTGTTCGCCGCGTCGAGCGCCATCTGGAGCGCCACCGTCGTGCGGCGGACGCGGGCCGGGCTCGGCACCTGCTCGTTCACCAGCGGCACGGCGTTCCACCACTCGGGGTAGATTGCGCGCACCCAGTCACGCTGGAAGAGGATGCGGCCGGCCTCCTGGAAGTTCATGGTCTCCAGGTCGTCTTCGACGAAGGCATCGAAGATCGGGAAGATCCCAGCCTCGATCGCCCCCATCACCTCGATGCGGACCTTGAAGTGTTCAGAGCGCTGGAGGCCGGGGAGCGAGCGCTCGGCCCAGTCTGGAGCCCCGTTGACACGTTGACCATCGGCGCGCGCATACCCCATGGGCACGAGCTGGGCGCCCGACGCGAACTTGAGCGTGACGTTCTGAGGAACGAGGATGTCAGCGCTCTGCTCACCCTGCGTGTCGGGCGTCGCCGGCCGTCCGATCAGATACCGGCCAGGAGGGAAGTAGAGGTACGCGCCACCCGGGATGGCAGCAGCCCTGTTGAGAAGATCCACCAGTCTGGTGGCGTTCGTCTGTTGGGCTCCGAATGCATCAGGCTCGAGACCGCCGAGCAAGGCATGCTCTCTATCGAGAGGATCGCTTGCGTTGATCAGCTCACGCGAGAAGGTTCCACCCATGATTGCCTCCTATAGACTACTGAACACGTCGCCCGAATGCAGACGACAGTCCCATGATGGCCTGAGATGGCACTTCCCACCATCTACTCACGCCCCCTGGATACAGGTAGAGATATCCCCGCGGCATGATCGTACTGTACGGGGCGCCGATCACGACATCGTTGAAACCATCGCCGTTGATGTCTCCTGGGATCGCGACCCTCGAGAAGTACCGGTTCTCCGGCACCGGGTTGACGACCTCCTGAGTCCACATCGTCGGCAAGTCCCCCATCGTGACGGAGTATACATAGACACGCCCGACCCTACTCTCAAATGCCTCGGCCCCTGCGCCCAGCTCCGCGTGCCCGTCCCCATCCACGTCGGCCGGCATGCTAAGTCCGATCCCGAACGAAGTGGCGCCTGTGCCACCGCCCGTATCTGGAGGTGTGTTCAACCGCTGAGAACGTCGGAGACCGTCCGTGGAGCCGTAGAAGATATACACATACCCGTTGAAGCTCACGACGGCGTCTGCGTAGTTGTCCTCGTTGACGTCTCCCCACTGGATGAGCCAACCGAAGAGACTGGAGCGGAACGGTAGTTCGATATACTGGACATGGAAGTCGAGCCGCCCGTCAGGGTTGCCGTAGAGAGCCACCATCGCGAAGTCGTTCAGGCCCGCTTCGATGTAGCTCCACGACGTCGCCAGGATGTCGGCGTATCCGTCACCGTTCACATCTCCGACGAATTGCGCCGTGCTGGCGCCAACGGATGTGCCGCTCACGGGCACATCCGAAGGGCCGCCAGGACCTCCCGGATAGAGCGTGAGTCCCTCCGCGCGTCTGTCTTGTTCACCAGCGACCAGCATATCCGCATACCCGTCGCCGTTGAAGTCGCCCGCGCTCACATCGTGCCCGAAATCGAATGGCCTTCTACGCTCCGTCGGCCGATACGAGACCTCCGACCGCGCCAGCAGGCAGGCTCTCGAGCCGAAGAACACGTAGACGCGGCCATCTGTCGCGGGCCCCAGTGGGTCAATCGTCGACAGCTCGCGGTAGAGGTCATCTCCGGCGACAAGATCCGAAAGGCCATCGCCATTCAGATCGCCCACCGCGAACGACCGACCGAATGAGCCGATGGAGTCGCGGTCGGTATCCCAGGATGGTTGTTCGGGCGGATTGAGCACCCTGACCCTGCGCTCGTCGAGCCCGCCGGCGCTGCCGGGAAACACACGGATCCCGCCGAAGGTTCGGCGATAGGACGACTGCGCCACGACGTCGTCGTAGCCGTCGCCGTTGAAGTCCTTGAGGACGCCGTAGCTGGTGTCCACGGGCGTGTCGCGGCGAGGCACGCCGAACTCCCACGTCGCGCTCGCCCACGTCTCCACGCCCGACGCGTTCAACCCGCGCACGCGCCAGAACACCACGCCAGGCGCCAGCGCCATCGTCGGTCGCCACGACGAGCCCGTCACCTCCTGCCGGGTGAGCATGCGCGCGCAGGGCCGATCCGTGCACAGCTCCACCCGCGCGTGGGTGACACCTTCGGGTAACCGCCAGCGAAAGGTCGGGCGCTGCGAGGTGACCCGCGAGCCCGATTGCGGCGCGAGCAACCGCGGCCCCGCGATGGCGGGGATCGGGATGAACACGTCGGGCGGAATGCGCGCTACGACGTCGACGGCTCCAGCATCGTCCAACGGGCACTGGCAGGCGCTCCAGGTCCGGTCCTCCAGGCACGTGCGACTGCCCGTGGGGCCCGCGGCGCAGCGGCAGGTGCTCGTGCCGTCGGGCATGCAGGGAGGCGGCGCGTCGGGGACATCGGCGCGCGGGGCCGTGCAGTCGGCGAAGGGGTCGGGGCCGATATCGAGCGCGTCCGGGATGACGATGTCGAGCCGGTCCATGCCGCCGTCTCGCGCGTCCGGCTGATCGAGCACCACGTCACGAGGCACGTCCGCATCGAGGTCCGGCAGGTCGCGGCGCGCGTCTTCGGGACCGTCGGCGCGTGCGTCGATGGGCGGCTCGACTTCGGCGAGGTC
>JBDHVF010000324.1:0-8390 GCA_039809605.1 Polyangiales bacterium
GCCGCGCGGCGCGCGACGGCGACGCCGCGCGCCGGCGACGACGCGCTCGCCGCGACGCTCCCGCCCGACCTCGCGGCGGTGTTCGCGGGCCACCACGCGCCGCGCGAGGCCTCCCCCGCCGAGGCGCTCACGGCGCGCGACGAGACCCGCTGGCGCCGCCTCGCGGCCATCACCCGGCGGCTCAACGACGAGCCGCGGCTGCGGGCGCTCCTCGAGCTCGTGATGGACGCCGTCGTCGAGCTCACGGGCGCGTCGCGGGGCTTCCTCCTGCTCAAGGGCGACGACGGCGAGCTGCGCATCCGCACGGCGCGCAACATCGGGCGGCGCGACCTCGACGGCGACGACATGGCCTTCTCGCGCTCGGTGGCCGAGCACGTGGCGCGCGCGGGCGACCCCCTGGTCACCGTCGACGCCAGCGCCGACGGGCGCTTCCACGCGTCGGCCAGCGTGGCGGCGATGCAGCTCCGGTCGATCCTCGCGGTGCCCCTGCGCGTGCATGGCGAGGTCGTGGGCACGGTCTACGTCGACGACCGCTTCCGCGCGGGGGCCTTCGACGACGACGCGGTCGAGGTCGCGCGGGCCTTCGCCGACGCGGCGGCGGTGGCCATCCACAACGCCCGCGCCCGCGCGGAGCTCCAGCGCGCGCTGCGGCGGGCCGAGCGGCTCTCCGAGGAGCTCGAGCGCCGCGTCGACGCGCAGCGCGTGGAGCTCGAGGCCGTGCGCCAGACGCTCGCCAGCGACGCCGCGCGGGGGCGCTACGAGGGCATCGTGGGCCGCGGCCCGGCGATGACCCGCCTGCTCGCCCTGGTCGACAGGGTGTCTCCCACGGCGATGCCCGTGCTCCTCCAGGGCGAGTCGGGCACGGGCAAGGAGCTCGTGGCCCGCGCGATCCACGCCAACAGCGCGCGCGCGGCGCGGCCCTTCGTCGCCGAGAACTGCGGGGCCATCCCCGAGACGCTGCTCGAGAGCGTGCTCTTCGGCCACGTGCGCGGGGCCTTCACGGGCGCCGACAGGAACCGCGCCGGGCTCTTCGAAGTGGCCGACGGCGGGACGCTCTTTCTCGACGAGGTGGGCGAGATGTCGCCCGCGATGCAGGCCAAGCTCCTGCGCGTGTTGCAGGAGGGCGAGGTGCGCCCCGTGGGCGGCGAGCGCGCGCGCAAGGTCGACGTGCGGGTGATCGCGGCCACGCACCGCGACCTTCAAGACATGGTGCGCAGGGGGGCCTTCCGTGAAGACCTCTACTACCGCCTCGCGGTGATGGTGCTGCCGATCCCCGCGCTGCGCGAGCGCCGCGAGGACATCCCCGCGCTCGTGGCCCACGTGCTCCAGCGGCACGGCCACGGGGAGCTCCAGATCGACCGCAAGGCCATGGCGCGCCTCGTGGCGGCGCCGTGGCCGGGCAACGTCCGTCAGCTCGAGAACGAGCTCCAGCGCGCGGCCGTGCTCGCCGACGGGATCATCCGCGAGGAGGACCTCAACGCCACGCTCCCGCCCACGTCTCCCTCACCGTCGGGCGCGCGCGCCGACGCCTCGCGCAACGCGCTCGACCTGCGCCACGCGGTCGAAGACGTCGAGCGCGAGATGGTCGAGCGCGCGCTGCGCGAGCACGGGTGGAACCAGTCGCGCGCCGCGAAGGCCCTGGGCCTCTCGCGCTTCGGGCTTCAGAAGAAGCTCAAGCGCCTCGGCGTGCCCTCGCGAGACCCGCAGGCCCGCCTGCGCCTGGTGAAGTGAGGGCGATCAGCCCTTGGTGGGGGCGCCCGTGAGGTGGGCCTGCGCGAAGCGGTTCGAGAGCACGTTCCAGTTGAGGCCGCCGAGCACGGCCTCGACGTACTTGGCCTTCGCCGTCTGGTAGTCGAAGAAGTACGCGTGCTCCCACGCGTCGAAGGCGGCCATCACGTGCACGTTGGCGAAGAGCCCCACGTGGTGCTCGCTCTGCACCAGGTTGTTCATGAGCTTCTTCGACTCGTAGTCGTACACGAGCAGCGTCCAGCCGTGGGCGCTCGCGAGGCAGGCCTTGGTGTCGGCCACCCACGCGTCGAAGCTGCCGAACGAGTCGCCGAGCACCTTCTTCACCGCGTCGGAGGGCTGCGTCGAGCCGTCGCCGAGCCCCTCGAAGTACATCTCGTGCAGCACCGTGCCGTTGAACGCCACCGGCTCGCGGCGGCGCAGCTCGGAGTACTCGCCGAACGAGTAGTTGGCGGTCGTGCGGTCGGCCGAGGCGAGCCGCGTCTGGATCTCGTTGAGCTTGTTGACGTAGCCCTTGTAGAGCGTGAAGTGCGCGTTGAGCTGCGCATCGCTCAGGCCCTTGGCCTTGCCGCCGAGCAGGTGTTCGAAGTTCTTCGGTTCGCGGGGCATCGGAATCCCTCCGGATGGGTGTTGAAAGCCGTCGACCGGACCCTCAGATGCACGATCGACAGGGTGTGGTGCCTAACTCTCTCGCGACTTGATGGCAATAGCCTCTGCGCGAGGGCATCGACAGCGCCGCCCCGAGGGTGCTTCGATCACCGCCATGCAGCGCATTTCCCTGGCGCTCCTCGCGGGCCTCGCGGCCTGCACCGACGCGTCACCGCCCGCCACGGTGAGCGACGCGCGCCCCGACGTCTCCGACGCCGCGGTCGACATGCCCGACGCGCCCGAGGACCGCGCGCGCCCGCCCTACGACGCAGGCCCCGCCCCGCCGTGCACCGTCGCGGCCTTCACGCGCCACGTGGCCGACCAGTCGCCCGGCGTGAACGTGCTCGAAGCCGGCGGCCTCGTCGCGGTCGGCGACGGCTACGTGCTGGCCGTGCGACAGGGAGCCTCTCGCGTCGCCATGCCCGACGCGGGCCCCGCGCGCCGCGACACGGTCGACGTGATGGCGGTGTCGTCCGCGGGCTTCGCGATGGGGCCGCTCGCCACCGTGTTCGACAGCGCGCCGGCGGGCACCAACCTCTCGCCCCCGTCGGTGGTGCGCGCGGGCGGCGACGCCCTGGTGCTCTTTCGCGAGAGCCGCGCGGCCGACGCGCCCGGAGGCTACGTCACGCGCCTGCGCGGCGCGCTCGTCGACGCGCGCGGCGCCCGCCGCGACCCGTCCGTCACGCTCGAAGACCGCGGCGAGCCCTTCGCGGCGACGCTGCCCGACGGCACGGCCCTGGTGCTCTCTCCGCGCGTGGTGTCGCGCGACGACGCGGGCCTCGTGGTGGCCTCGCCCAACGTCGTTCGCATCGGCGCCAACGGCGTCGTCGCCAGCCCGCAGGGCGTCGACCTCGGGAGCATCGTGCCCATCGACGCCGACTCGGTGCTCATGCTCCCGGCGCCCGACGGCGCGGCGCTGGCGTTCCGAAGGGTCACCGACCTGCGCGTGGTGCGCTTCGATTCAGCGGGCGTGGCCGACACGCGGGTGCGTGTGACGCGAGACCTCGACGCGCTGCGACTCGACGACGGCGCCGCGCTCCCCGAGGGCGTGGTCGTCGCGTGGGACGAGCCCGCGGGCATGATGCACGCGATCCACGTCGCGGTGACAGACCCCGACGGGGCCCTCGTCACGCACCAGACCGTCGAGCGCTTCGAAGCGCCCGGCACGCCCCTCGTCGACGTGGCGAGGGCGTACGGCGGCGCCGCGGTCGTGTGGATCCGCGGCGACGGCGACGGCGCGGTGCTGCGCGGCGTGGTGATGCAGCCCGACGGGGTGATGCGCGCGCCGCCGCGCGACCTGCTCCCGGTGCCCGGCGCCGACGGGCGGCTCTACACCGTGGGCGACGGTCGCGCGCTCACGTTCATCGCGCGCGACCGCGGGGCGCAGGGCTACGGCGTCACCTTCGGGCGGCTCTGCCTGCCCGAGTGAGCGTCGGCGCGCAGCAGTTCGATCACCACGCCCGCAGCGAGAGACCAGCGGCGGCTCCGCGGAGCCGCGGCGCATCGGCGGCGCTGCCAGCGTGCGCAGCGGCGCTTCCGACGCGGCGGGAGAAATCAGCGAGCTGACTGCGCCGCGGCGGGTCTCTCGCAGTAAGCGTGGCGATCGAACTGCCACGCGCGCGCTGGCAGCGTGGCGATCGAACCGCCTGGGTCTCTGAGCCCCTTCCGGCGCAGCCCGCGCCGTGGCAATGGAGGACGCGTGGCGAGACCCCGCCGAGGCCCGCAGGCCCCCGCACCCTGGAAGACCCTCCCGAAGGGACGCCCCGCGACGACGCGACGCCCCTCGCGTGACGAGCCCTCGCGACCTGACGACGAGCGCGTCTCCGAGGCCCCTCCCCCGCCGCGCGAGCGTGAGCCGTTGCCGCCGCTCGTCGACCGATGGACCTTCCCGCTCTTCGCGACGGTGACCACGCTCTACGCGCTGCGCGCGCGCAACGGCTTCGTCTACGACGACTTTCCGCTCATCGCCGACGCGCCTCCGATCCGCTCGCTCCGTGACCTCGCCGAGGTCGCCGCCGAGCCGCACTGGAACAACCTCCCGTACTACCGCCCGCTCTCCCGCGTGCTGCTCGCCGTCGAGCAGTGGGCCTTTCGCGACAACACCGCCGCGTACCACGTCTTCAACGCCGCGCTCGCGGGCCTCGCCGCGGTGCTCGTGCGCGGCCTCTTCTCGGTGCCCGACCTCGGCGTGCGCCCCGCCCTCGCGCTCGCCGGAGCGCTGCTCGTCGCGATGCACCCCGCGACCTCCGAGGCCGTGTACCCCGCGTCGGCGGGCCCCGAGACGCTCGCGTGCGTCGTGGCCGTGCTCGGCGCGATGGTCGCGTGGGTGCGCCCCGGCCCGCGCGCGCACACCGCCGCCGTCGCCCTCCTCGCCGCGGCGCTGCTCCTCAAGGAGCAGGCCGTCGCGCTGCCCCTGCTCTTCGTGTGGGCCGACCTCTGCGACGTCTCGTACGACGCGCCGGGCCGCTCGCGCGCGCGCTGGATCGCGCGCTACGCCCCCGTGGCCCTCGCGGGCGTCGCGTGGCTCGCCCTGCGCGCCGTGATGCTCCCGTCGGGCGCGGGGCCCCGCGTGGCCCTCTTCGACGCGCCCGAAGGCCCCCTGCTCTCGCTGCTCTACACGGCGCAGTCGATCGTGGCGCCCACGTGGGCGCTCGCGTACGAGCCCACGGTCGACGCGTGGCTCTCGCCCGTGCGCGCCCTCGCGTGCGCGCTGGTCGTGACGCTCCTCGCCGCGATGGCGCGGCGCGCGTGGGAGCCCCTGCGACGTCCCGTGACCTTCTGGGCGGGCTGGTTCGTGATCGCGGCGCTGCCCACGGCCAACGTGTTCGTGCAGGAGACGCGCTTCGCCGAGCGCTACGCCCTGCTCGCGCTGCCGGCCGCCGTGGGCCTCGCCTGCGCGCTCGCGTCGACCCCGTGGGAGCGCCCCGCGCCGCGACGCGCGGCGGCGCTCGTCGTGGCGGTTGTGACCCTCGCGGCGGCCGTCGTGAGCCTGCACCGCGGGGTCTACTACGAGAGCAACCGGCGCTTTCTCGAGGCGTGGCGCGCGAGCGACCCGAGGCCCTACCGCGCGCTCGCGTCGCTCGGCGAGGAGAGCCACCGCCAGCGGCGCGACGACGACGCCGTGCGCTACTACCGCCAGGCCCTCGCGGTCGACCCGCGCGCGGCGTCGTTCGCCTACGCGCCGCTCGGCCTCTCGCTCGAGGCGCTGGGGCGCACCGACGAGGCGATCGACGCGTACCGCTCGGCGCTCGCCGCGAGCCCGCGCGACCCGACGGCGCGCACCCGCCTCGCCGCGCTCGCCGCGAGCAGCGGAGACATCGCGGGCGCCGAGCAGCAGTACCAGCAGCAGTTGCAGGAGAACCCCGACGACGCGGGCGCCCTGCTCAACCTCGGCGTGGCCGAGACCAACGCGGGGCGCCAGGACGAGGCCATGCGCCACTTCCGCGCCGCGCTCGAGCGCGAGCCGTCGTGGCGCGCCGAGCGCGCCGACCACGTGCGCCTGCGCGCCAAGTGCCACTACAACCTCGGGCGCATCCTCGCGGAGCGCTTGCAGGTCGACGAGGCGATCCGCGAGTACCGCGCCGCGCTCGTCGAAGACCCCGACTACGCCTACGCGCACACCAACCTCGCGCTGCTGCTCGAGCGCACCCCCGCGCGCGCCGAGGCCGTCGACCACCTGCGCGCGGCGCTGCGCATCAAGCCCGACCTCGCCATCGCGCGCGACGCGCTCGCGCGGCTCCAGGGCGACGCGGGGCCGTAGGGTCGCGCGACGCGCAACTGCGCAGACGCGTTGCGCAGTTGTGCATCGACGCTTGCACCATCGACACGGGTGGCGCGCTCCGCTATGCGTCGCCGTCATGTCGAGCGAGACCGAGCGACCGCTCCCGCTGCCCCTGCGCGTGATCCTCGTGCCGTGGAACGCCGCGATGACCGCGGCGTGCTTCAGCATGTTCACCTGGATCGTGCACGACAGGCACATGCCCGGATGGCCCGCCGCGCTCGACCGCGCGACCCTCGGGCCCGTCGTCCACCTCGCGCGAGGTCCCCTCTCCGCCGCGGCCGTGGACGCGGCCCTCTTCGCGCTCTTCGGGCTCGTACACGCGGGCGCCGCGCGGCGCGCCGTGTACCGCTTCCTCGGCGCGACGACGGGGGTCGTGCATCGGCAGGCGCTCCGTACCGTGTTCATGTCCCTCACCGCCGCCGCGTGGCTGACGCTCGTCTTCCTCTGGCAGCCCACCGGGGCCTTCGTCTGGGACCTGCGACCCGCCCTCGCCCGCGTCGGCCTCGACCCGCACCGCGTCGACGGCGCCTCGCACGTCGTCTCCTTCGCCTTCGTGCTGCTCTGCCTCGGCACCGTCGTGCGACACGGGGCGTTCCGCTTCGTGGGGCTGCGGCAGCTCCTCGCGGGGCCCGAGCGCACCGACGCGATGGGCGCCTTCGTCGACCCGGGCGCAGCGCCGCGACCGGTGCTGCTCACCACGGGCATCTACGGCGTCGTGCGCCACCCGATGTACATGTACCTCCTCGCGGCGGCGGTCGTGCGCCCCGCGCTCTCGCTCGACCTCGGGGTGTGGTTCGCGTGCGCGGTCGCATTCCTGCTCGTGGCGCTGCCGCTCGAAGAGGAGAAGCTCATCGAGATCTTCGGCGACGCCTACCGCGAGTACCGGCGCCGCACGCCGGCCTTCGTCCCGTTCTGGCCCGCGGCGTGGACCCTCGCCGCGCGAAGGGGCTAAACCCCGCGAGCAGTACGCGCGACCCCTGCCTTCCCGGCGGCACCGGGGTTGCTGTATGAGCCCGTCGCCCGCCACGGCACGGCGGCCTCGGAGCACCCACCGCTCATGCGCGCAATACCGCCCGCCACCGGGCCCATCTTCGTCATCGGGAGCGGACGCTCCGGCACGACCCTCCTTCGGATGATGCTCTGCGCGCACCCGCGCATCTACATCACCCACGAGGCGTACTTCTACCCGTGGGCCGCCCTCGCGCCGCGCGGCGATGGCGAGGCCTTCGTCGAGGGCTACCTCCGCTCGTTCGGGTTCCGATGGCTGCGCCTCGCGCCCGAGGAGTTCCTGCACGAGGTTCCGCGCGACCTGCCGCGCGAGCGGGCGCACGTGCTCTTCGAAGCGGTGATGCGCGCCAAGGCCGCGCAGCACGGCAAGGCCCGCTACGGCGACAAGACCCCGCCCCACTCGGGGCACCTCGCGAGCATCTTCCGTGACTTTCCCGACGCCCGCGTGGTGCGCATCGTCCGCGACCCGCGCGCCGTCGCGCACTCGCTCTCGCGCATGCCCTGGTCGTCGGGCACCGCCCTCTTCGGCGCGTGGATCAACGAGGTCGAGCGGCGGCAGGTCGCGCCCTTCCGCGAGCGCATCCTTCAGGTGCGCCTCGAAGACCTGCTCGCCGACCCCCGCGACGTGATGGGCCGCGTGCTCGACTTCGTGGGCGAGCCCTGGAGCGACCGCGTGCTCGACCACGTCGCCCACGGCCCCGGCCCCGACGACCTGCCGCCGCTGCCGTGGTTCAGCGCAGCGGCCGAGGCCCGCGTCGCGTCGGGCCGTCCCGCGTGGGCTTCGTGGAGCCCCGCCACGATCCGCATGGTCGAGCGCATCACGCGCACCTCGATGGAAGAGGGCGGCTACGCGCCCGCGACGCTCGACGTCGATGCCCCGCTCACCGACGTGCTCGCCGCGACCGCGAGAGAGACCCCGCGGATGATGCGCGACCTCGCCATCCTCGGCAGGCTCGTTCAGGGGGCCCGCGACCCCTCGGTGCAGATCGAGACGCCCGCGCAGAAGGCCCTGTTCCGCAAGCTCAACCCCGCGGCGTGGGAGCGCCTCCCCGGCTTCGTCATGCCCGATCCCCCGCCGCTGCCCGACGACTGGAAGCACCATTGGGCGAAGCGCACGCCGCCGCCGTCGCCGGGCCGGGATCGCGCTCGGAGCTCAACGGACTACGCCGCCAGTGCACGGGCCTCAACCTTGCTCCGATACCGACGC
>JBDHVF010000325.1:0-8381 GCA_039809605.1 Polyangiales bacterium
TACCCATGCGCGGCGCGTCCCGACGGTTGCGGCGTTCGGACGCGACGCACCACGTCGACGGCACGCGTGAATGGGCGATCCCCCATCCTTGCGCCCCGAAGGGGCCGCATCCTTGCACAGCCCGGCGGCTCGACGCCGGGTTTGAGCAACCCTCACGTCCGCATTCCACGCGCGGACGCGCGCCCCCAACGCCCGCATCAGCCGCGCGGTAGTCACCGCGCGCGCATGTGCAGCGCGAGGAGCGCCAGCCACGTCGCGCCGAAGAGCACCCGGAGCGCGTCCCACGACCTCGCCGCGCGCTCGGGGCGCAGCGGCACGAGCACCCCGAGCGCGAGCGCGGCGCCCGCCGGGTGAATCGCCACGCCCGCATACACCGCCGCCCCGAGGGTCAGCGCCCTCGCGGCCCGCGCGGTGGCGCGCGGCCCCCACACGACGGCCGTCGTGCGCACGCCCGCGGCGCGGTCTGAGGGCTCGTCGCGGAGCACCTGCACCGACTCGGTCACCATGCTCAAGAGCCCCAGCAGCCCCGCGAGGCGCCACCCCATCGACGAGTCGAGGGGAAAGCCCACCATGGCCATCGAGACGCCCCACACGCCCATCGCGGCGAGGTCGGCGCCGGGCCTGTGCTTGAGCGCGCCCGAGTAGGCCACGATCACCACGGCGTTCACCAGCGCCGTCACCAGCAGCCCCGAGGAGTGCAGCGCGCCCAGCGCCGCGAGCGCGAGCGCGAGCCCCGCGCAGAGCCCCCAGGCCACGTCGAGGTGCGACGCGAGGAAGCGCGTGCGCTCGTTGTCGCGCCCCGGCGCGCGCAGGTCGATCGCCACGTCGAAGCAGTCGTTGACCAGGTACACGAAGAGGTTGAGCAGCGCCCCGAAGACCGCCCGCGCCGCCACGTCGCCCCACGGCAGCCCCAGCGCGACCGCGAGCGTCAGGCTCGTGGCGAGGTTGCCGGCCTCGCGCTTGCGCAGGCGGTAGGCCGCCACGTCGGCGGCGATGCGCCACGCGGCGGCTGCGGTGGGTACGTGGTCGGGCACGCGGGGGCGCCGATGCTCGCACGCCTCCCGCGGCGACCGGAAGGGTGACGTGCCCGTTGCTGCATCGCACAACAATCCGTCGCCGCGCGGCCCCGCCGCGGGCTACACTCGCGGCGCCATGAACCGCCCCGTCGGCCCGAGGGTCATCAAGAAGTACAGCAACCGTCGGCTCTACGACACGGCCGAGAGCCGCTACGTCACGCTCGACGAGCTGGCCGAGAGCATCCGGCGCGGCGCCGACGCGCGCGTGCTCGACGCGCAGACCGGCGACGACCTCACGCAGGCCACTCTCGCCCAGATCATCCTCGAGGGCCGCGGGGCGGCGCAGTTCCTCTCGGTGCCCATCCTCACGCAGCTCGTTCGCATGAGCGACGACGCGCTGTCGGAGTTCTTCGGCCGGTGGCTCAGCGCCGCGCTGGAGCTCTACCAGCAGGCGCGCCAGGGCGTGCAGGCCATCGCCCCCTACAACCCCCTCGCCGCCATGCCCTTCGCCGCGGGCAACGTGCTCTCTCGCATGCTCAGCGTCATGCCCGGCCCGTGGATGTCCTCGCCCCAGGGCTACGCCGCCCCCTACCACCCGCCCCCCGCCGAGCCGGCGCTCCAGCCGCCCGAGGAGCGCCCCGCCGCGCCGCCCCCGCCCGACGCGCCCCCGCCCGACAGCGTCGAGGCCCTGCGCCGCGAGCTCGACGAGATCAAGCGCGCCCTCCGCGGCGGCGCAGCAACGGCCCTCCACGAGCGCGCCCCCCGCAGGCGCGCCTCGGCCCGCGAAACCCCTCCCGCGAAGGCCACCCAGCGCAAGCGCGGGTAGCGCCCTCGGTTTTGTGCATCGCACAAAAATTCCTTGACCGACGCCGCGGCGGTGCGTAGAGAGCACCTACGGACGCGGGCGCATGGCCCCGTTCGCAGACGCAGCAAAGTTCCACGCACGGAGGCGACGATGAGCACCGAGAGCAAGCCCCAGAGCGCGTTCCCCTTCACGGCGATGTTCGGCGCCGAGGGCCTTCAGAAGGCGATGGCCGACCAGACCGAGCGCGCGAAGGCCTTCTGGGACGAGTACGCGCGCATGGAGGCCCAGGGCCTCGCCCACGCCCGCACGATGGTGGGCGAGAGCGCGCGGCTCGCGACCGAGACCATGAGCTACGCCGCGACGCTCGGCGCCGAGTGGCGCAAGCTCTCGCTCGAAGCGACGCGCCGCGCGTTCGAGGCGCTCTCGCCGCGCTGACCCCCGCCACGGAGCGCCGCCGCCCCATGATGCACTCCCTCTTCGAGCTCACGAGCGCCGCCGCGACCGCCTTCGGCGAGGCCGCGATGCACACGCTCTTCGGCCGCGACGTGCGCGACCTGCCCGAGCTCGCGCCCTCCCCGCGCGACACGGTGTTCACCGACGGCACCGCGAGCCTCTACCGCTTCCGCAGGCCCGAGGGGGCGCCCGCGGCGCCGGGGCTCCCGCTGCTGGTCGTGCCGTCGATGATCAACCGCTGGTACGTGCTCGACCTGCGCAAGGGGTCGAGCTTCGTCGAGGCCCTCGCGGCCGCGGGCCACGACGTGTTCCTGCTCGACTGGGGCGTTCCCCGCGACGAGGACCGCCACCTCACCTGGGACGAGGTGCTCGACCGCCTCGACCGCATGGCCCGCCGCGTGATGCGCCTCACCGGCGCGCCGCGGCTCGGCGTGCTCGGCTACTGCATGGGCGCCACGCTCTCGGCGATCTACGCCGCGCTGCACCCCTCGCGCGTCGCGGCCCTGGTGAACCTCGCCGGGCCCATCGATTTCGCGCAGGGCGGCCTGCTGCATCACCTCGTGCAGCCCGGGTGGTTCGACGCGCAGGCCGTGGCCGCGGCGGGCAACGTCGCGCCCTCGCAGATGCAGTCGGGCTTCGTCGCCATGCGCCCGACGCTCAACCTCTCGAAGATGATCAACCTCGCCGACCGCGCGAAGCAGCGCGGCGCCGTCGAGGGCTTCTACGCGATGGAGACCTGGGGCAACGACAACGTCCCCTTCCCCGCCGCCGCGTACGAGACGTACATCACCGAGCTCTACCAGCAGAACCTTCTGGTGAAGGGCGAGCACCGGGTGCGAGGCGAGCGCGTCGACCTCGGGGCCATCGCCTGCCCGATCATGGTCATCGGCGCCGAGCGCGACACCATCTGCCCGCTGCCCGCGGCCCGCGCCCTCATCGAGCGAGCGCGCGCGACCGACGCCGCGGTGCTCTGCGTGCCGGGCGGCCACGTGGGCGCCGTCGTCGGCAGCCGCGCCTCGAAGGACCTCTACCCCGCCGCCGCCGCGTGGCTGCGCGAACGCCTCGCCCGCGCGTGACGCGCTGGTGTAGCTTCGCCGCGTGTCGCGACGAGCCCTCGCATTCGTGACCCTCTGTGCGCTCGCGTGCCGCGCGGCCTCGCCGGGCCCCGTCGACACCGTGACCGCCTACGCCGCCGCGCTGCGCGAGGGGCGCTACGCCGACGCGTACCGCATGCTCTCGGCCCCCGCGCGCCAGGGCCTCTCGTACGAGGAGTTCGAACGCGCCGCGCGAGAGAGCCCCGACGAGGCGCGCGACACCGCCGCGGCGTACGAGCGCGCAGACCCCGACGCGCCCCTCGCCGCGCGGCTGGAGCTCCCCGGCGGCGACGGCGTGCGGCTCCTGCGCGAAGACGGCGCGTGGCGCGTCGACCCCGCGGCGATCGACTTCTACCCGCAGCAGACCCCGCGGCAGGCGCTCTGGTCGTTCGCGCGCGCCCTCGAGCGCGAGCGGTGGGACGTGCTCCTGCGCCTCGCGCCGCGCGCCGCCGTCGCCGAGATGCGCATGGCCTCGTCGCGCCCCGGCGCCGACGGGGGCGCCGCCCGGTCGCCCGAAGACATGCTCCGCGAGGCGTGGACGGGGCCGCGCGCCGAGCAGGACCACGCGATCCTGCGGGTGCTGGTGCAGACGCTCGAGCGCGGCGCCAACCCCGAGGTCTCGGGCGACACCGCGTCGCTCACCTACGGCGCCGCCGGCCGCTACGTCGCGCGCCTCGTGCGCGAAGACGGGCTCTGGAAGGTCGTCACCACCGCGTGCGCGCCCTCGGCGGCGGAGTGATCACCCGCCGGGGCGCAGCATCTCGTAGTGGGGGATGCCGTCTTCGAGGTAGCTGTCGCCCTGCCGTTCGAAGCCGAACTCGCGGTAGAAGCGCTCGAGGTACGCCTGCGCCGAGATGCGCACCGGGGCCGCGCCGAAGCGCGCGGCGATCGCCTCGAGGCCGCGGGTCATGAGCGCGCGCCCGAGCCCGGTGCGTCGCACCTCGGGGGCCGTGACCACGCGGCCGAGGGAGCACTCGGGGTACTTCACGCCGGGGCCGAACGCGCGGAGGTAGGCGTCGACCGCGCCCTCGGCGCCCACGTGCCAGAGGTGCAGCGCCTCGCGGTCGAAGCCGTCGCAGTCGATGTACGGGCAGCGCTGCTCGTCGACGAACACCCGCTGGCGCAGCGTGAGCGCGGCGTAGAGCTCGTCGAGCGAGAGGTCGGCGTAGGGCTTGAGCGTCCAGGTCATGGCGGGGCGTCGGGATCGTGGTGCAGTCCACGCGGTGTCGTCAATCGTCGAACGGCGCCGCGGCGGGGCGCGTGACATCGCCGCGCGCGCGCGCTCTCATCGCGGCATGCGCAGCGCGCTCACACTCGCCGCGGCCCTCGCCCTCGCGTCGTGCCGCGAACCCGCGGCGCCCCTGCGCGTCGGCACGTACAACATCCGGAACTTCGGCGCCGAGCCCACGGACGTCGACCGCCTCGCGCGGGTGATCCTCGACGCGCGCCCCGACGTGCTCGCCGTGCAGGCGCTCGGCGACGCCCGCGCGCTCGACCACCTCGTCGCGCGGCTCGCGGCGCTCGGCCGCGCCGACTACCGCTACGAGCTCGCGGCGTGCGGCGGGCGCCGGGGGCTCCTCGTGGGCTTTCTCTACGAGCGCTCGCGCGTGACGCTGGAGCGCACCGAGGAGTTCCCCGAGCTCGACCCCGACCGCAAGGGCCAGTGCACCGAGGGGGACCGCGCGGGGCTCGTGGGGGTGTTCCGGCGCGGCGTCGTGCGCGTGCACGCGCTGACCGTGCACCTCGCCGCGGGCGCCGAGCCCGAGCGCGTCGAGCGGCGCAGGGCGGCGGGTGCTGGTGCTCGGCGACGTGAACTCCACGGGCTGGCTCGACGACCGCGGCGGCGAGCGCGGGTACATCACCGAGGGCGCGCGGCGCGCGGGGCTCACGATCGCCACGGGGGCGCTGGCGTGCACCGAGTTCTGGCGCCCCCCCGCGGGAGGCTTCGCGCCGTCGGTGCTCGACCACGTGCTCGCCACGCCCGGCGCCGTGCGCCCCGCGCGCGTGCACGGCTACTGCGCGCGCCTCGCGTGCAGGGCCCACGACGAGCCCACCGCGGAGTACGCCGCGGTCTCCGACCACTGCCCCGTCACCGTCGACGTCGCGCCCTGACAACGCGCGGAACGGTGCTACCCTGCGCCTCCCGTTTTCGAGGGAGGAGTTCCCGATGCTCATCGACGAGATCCGCAGGCGCCGCACCGAGGCGCTCAAGAGCCGCGACAGCCTCGCCAAGGAGGTGCTCAACGTCGCCATCGGCGAGATCGACACGATCGCCGCGCGCCACGGCCGCGACGCCACCGACGAGGACTGCCTCGGGGTCGTGCGCAAGCTCGTGAAGTCGAACGAGGAGACGCGCGCCGCCGCGACCGACGAGGCCCAGCGCCAGGCCCTCACCCGCGAGATCGAGGTGCTCTCGGCCCTGCTGCCGAAGACCCTCGACGCCGCCGAGGTGGTCGCCGCGCTCGCGCCCGTGGCCGACGCCGTGCGCGCCGCCGCCAACGACGGCCAGGCCACGGGCGTGGCGATGAAGCACCTCAAGTCCGTCGGCGCCACCGTCGACGGCAAGGTCGTCTCCGCGGCCGTGCGCCAGATGCGCGGGTGACGCGCTAACGGATCCCGGCCTCGTCGCGCGCGAAGAGGCAGCACTCGCTGCCCGCGGGGAAGGCGCGGCAGTTGTTCGGCCGCACGTCGTAGATCCCGCACTCGTTGCCCCGCAGGTGCATGCAGTCGCCGTTGGGCAGGAGCTTCAGCTTGCGCCTGCGCGCGCGGAGGTAGGTGGGCGACGCGAGGTCGTCGCGCCCCGCCGCGCGCCAGCGGTCGAAGTCCTCGCGCTCGAGCAGCACGTCGTTCTCGCGGCAGCACGCGCCGCACGCGCGGCAGTCGAGGGTGACCACCGCGGTGCTCCCGCGCTCGGCGCCGTCGCGCTCGATCCAGCCCTCGACGATCGACCGCACCGCGCGGGGCACGCGCGCGCGCACCAGGCCCTTCGCATCGCCCGCGCGCACGCGGGCGCTCCGCTCGATCTGCAGGTCCATCAGGGCCCAGGCCGAGAGCTCGGGCATCGCGCCCTCGTCGTCGCAGGGCAGCAGCAGGTACCACGAGGGCCTCGCGCGGATCACCGCGTGGCCGCCCCCGCGCACGTGCTTGACGGCGTTGGCGAGGTAGTCGGGCAGGTACGAGCGCACCACGGGGCGCCTCACGTCGAAGCTCGAAGGGCTGGTCACGCCGCGATCATGTCGCGCCCCGGCGAGGCCGGGCAAGATCACGTCATCACGGCGCCCTCGCCGCGGCAGCACGGCGGCACCACGTCGCGCAGGATCTCGAGCACGTGCAGCGATTTGGCGAGAAAGTCTCGCTCGGCCTCGATGACGAAGCGCCGGGGGTGGCCGGCCCACGCGGCCTCGATGCGCGCGTCGACGGCGCGGGCCTCGTCGGCCGACTCGGTGCGCACCATCGAGCGCTGGTAGTACGCCGCGCGGGGCGTGCGGAGGTGGATCACCGTGTCGTAGCGCGCGAGCTCGGCCTCGCGGGTGGCGCCGAGGTCGCGCCAGAACTCCTCGGGGTCGCCGGGCCAGTACGCGAGGCCGTCGACGGTGCCGCGGTCGCAGAGGGCCACGGCGAGGCCCGCGCTGAACTCGGGCAGGCCCTCGAGCTCGCGCTGCACGCGGAAGATCGCGCGCTGCGCGGCCCTGCGCGACGGGTCGTCGCCGCGCCGCGGGAAGCCCCCCGAGAAGAGGACGCTCGCCGACTCGGGGAGCACCGCCACGTGCGGGCAGAGGTAGCGCCGCACGATGCCGAGCGTGGCGGTCTTGCCCGCGCCGGGCCCGCCGGTGAGCACCACGCGGCGGGTGACGTGTTCGAGGTAGCAGCCGCAGGCGCGTCCGTTCACGGCCGCGGTGCATACCACGACCCCGGCGGTTGACCGCGCGCCCTCGCGCGAGGAATGCTCCGCGCCCCGTGCGATCTCCGCGCCCCCGCGTCGCCGTCGTGGCCCCGTCGTCGCCCTTCTCCGAAGCCGATTTCGCGCGCGGCCTCGCGTGGCTGCGCGCGCGCGCCGAGGTGCCCGACGACCCGCGGTGGCACCGCCGCGCGGGCTTTCTCGCGGGCGACGACGACGCGCGCTTCGGGGCCATCGCCGACGCGCTCGGCGACCCGTCGGTGCGCTGCCTGTGGGCCGCGCGGGGCGGCCACGGCGCGACGCGGCTGCTCGAGAAGCACGGCGCGGCCCTCGCCGACGCGCTCTCGCGCGACCCCAAGGCCGTCGTGGGCTTCAGCGACGTGACGGCGCTGCACGCGCTCTGGGCGCGCGCGGGCGCGCGGTCGATCCACGGGGCCGTGCTCACCTCGATCGGTCGCGGCGTGGGCGCCCTCGACGAGCTCTGGTCGGTCGCTTCGGGCGCGCTCCCCGCGCCGTGGGAGGGGCTCGAACCCCTGCGCGGAGGCCCCGCGGTCGAGGGCGTCGCGCGCGGCGGCAACCTCGCGCTCGTGGCGGCGCTCGCGGGCACGCGGTGGCAGTTCGACCTGCGCGGCGCGGTGCTCCTGCTCGAAGACGTGAACGAGGCCCCCTACCGCGTCGACCGCATGCTCACGACGCTGCGCGCGTCGGGCGCGCTCGCGGGCGTGGCCGCGGTGGCGCTCGGCGAGTTCACCGGCTGCGCGCCGGGCCCCGACGGGGTCACCGTCGAAGACGTGTGCCGCGAGCGCCTCGCGGACCTCGGCGTGCCCGTGCTCCGGGGCGCCCCATTCGGACACGGTGCGGAGAACCGTCCGTGGGTCTCGGGCGCGCGCGTCGCCGTCGACCCCGCCCGAGGAAGGCTTGTCCATCTCGAAGGTGTCTTCGAGACGTGACGCCGCCCTTCTGTGCGATGCTGCGCCGACGATGGCCCCGCTCCGCACGGCACGCACCTTCGCCGCGCTCGCGCTCGCGCTGGCGTGCTCGCTCGCGGCGCCGCGCGCGGGCGCGCAGCCGCTCGACGCGGGCGCGCTGCCCGTCGCGGCCGTCGACGCGGGCGA
>JBDHVF010000326.1:0-8375 GCA_039809605.1 Polyangiales bacterium
GAGATCGACGACGACGCGCGATCGATGCGCTGACGCGGCCAACATCGAGTTGAAGCGTGATTCATGAAGCGTTGAAGAGATGGCCCTCGCAGCGCGAGGGCCCCTGCGAGACGCAGGCAGCCCATCACCTCGTCTCAATACGCTCAGCCACGCCCTCGCTCCGCGCGGGCGGGGCGCGCGGCAGCGAGGGTGGGGGCTCCGCGAACGTGCGTGCCTGCGCGGGTGGGGGCTCCGCGAACGTGCGTGCCTGCGCGGGTGGGGGACACGTCGCACACGCGAAAGTGGCAAACTTGACGTGAAGTTGGTCTCAACGGCATCCACGGCGTGCGCGGCCACGCCGTGCTCGTGCCCGAGATCGCCGACTTCGAACTGCGGCGCGAGCTCCTACGCCTCGGGTCGACGGGCCTCGCTCTGCTCGACATGCTCCCCTCGCGGGCGACCTACATCCCGCTCGACACGGCCACGATGCGCCTGGCCGCGCAGCTCTGGGCGCGGCTGCGTGCCGAGGGGAAGCCCACCGAATCCGACCAGGCGCTCGGGGTCGACGTGATCCTCGCCGCGCAGGCCCTCCGGGTCGATGCCACGGTGGTCACCGACAACCCCAAGCACCTCGGGCGCATGGTCGACGTCGTCGCCTGGGGCGACGTGCGCTGAGCCCTTCGGCACCGACGCCGTGGGCCTCGGGGTCACGGTCGCGGGGCGGACGCGGTAGCGGGCGGAGGCAAGAGCCGCAGCCGCGCCTCGAGCGTGACGAGGTACACGCCGAGGCCCGCGGTGGCGACCCAGGGCCACGCGCACGCGAGCGGCGCGCGGCCGGGCGAGAACGCGGCGAGGTCGCGCGTCACGAGCGCGAGGGCGACGCACACCAGCGACACGACGCTCGGGGCCACGGCCTGCGCGCCGAGCGTCGAGGTCACGCCGAGCGCCACGGCCGTCGCGCCGAGCACCGCGGGCGTCGAGAGCGGCGCCGCGGTCGCGAGCCACACCGAGACCGCGCCCACCGCGCTCGACGCCGCGAGCGCCCACGGGAACGCGCGCACGGCCTCGGTCACGCGCACGCGACCCGCGCCGCGGTAGGGCACGCGGTCGGCGTCGAGCACCACGGTGCGCACGGGCGAGGGCACCGACGACGCCAGCCTGCGGCGCACGCTCACCAGCCAGCGCAGCGCCGCGAAGCTCAGCGCGAACGCGGGGAAGAACGACGCGAGCACGAAGGGCGCCGCGAGGTCGGCGTTGAGCGCGGGCACCGCGCCAGGAGGGCCGCGGAGCCAGTCGGAGACGCCCAGCATCCACGCGAGCACGAAGTGCATGCCGATGGCGCGCACCAACCACGCGGCGAGCACGGTGTCTTCGCGGTCTCCCACGCGCTGGAGGTAGAGGAAGGCCGCGGCCGACGCGAGCGGCGCCCACGCGCCGAGGAGGCAGCTCACGCGCCAGACCTCGTAGGATCCACCGCCCAGCATGCGGACGATGAACCAGACCACCATGACCGAAGCCGCGGTCATGAGCACAAGCAGCGGTCGCATGAGTTGACTATAAGCCGGTCACGCCCGCGCCGGGAGTGCGCGCGACGCAACCGTTGCCGTCACGGTGAGGGCTCGCGCGGAGGGTGATACCGTCGCGCGGTGCGCAAGCAGGTGTTGATCGCCATCGCGGCGCTCGCGGCGGTGGCCCTGGTGGTGTGGCTCGTGGCGTCGCGCGCGCCGTCCGAGGGGCCTCGCGGTCTGCCGGTGCGCACGGCGGCCGAGCGGGCGAGGGAGCTCCCGCGCGACGTGGCGGCCGAGCGGCTGCGCACGTTGCAGGTCGAGTCGGCGTCGCTGATGCCCGACGACGCGCGGGGCGTCTACCTCGGGCTCTCGCGTACGGAGCTCTTGCGGCTCCGGCCGCGCGCGCAGCAGGGCAGGGGCGCGCCGCCGGGGCAGGTGCTCTACCAGGAGGTGCTCGCGAACGGCGCCGTGGCGGCGTACCTCGTCGCGACGAGCATCGACCGGGTGGCGCAGGTGCAGTTCCTCTCGCGCCTCGCCGACCCCTCGCGGGTCGGCGACCACCTGCGCGCGGTGCGGGGGCGCTACGGCGACCCGACGGGGCTCTTCGACTGCCCGCGCGAGGGCGACACCGCGCCCACGCGGCGCATCCTCTGGGTGGGCCGCGAGGTGACCGTGATGGAGGCCGTGCTCGCGCACCCCGGCGGCGTGTCGCTCACGCTCGCGCTCGCGGGCAACGCCGACGTGATGGGCAACATGCGCCGCAACGGCTGCCGCCCCGTCACGCGCCAGTCGCTCGAAGACTGGCCGGTCGCCACCGAGCTCCGCGGCGAGCGCGTGCCCGTGCAGCGGTGACGGGTCACTTCTTGAGGAACTTGTTGAACAGCCCGCCGATGGAGCCCTGCGCGGCCTTCTCGTCGCGGCGCTGCTGGATGCGCATCTCGATGAGCCGCAGCTCGCGCGAGGCCTCGATGTTGTTGGGGTTCATCTCGAGGGCCTGCTTGAAGCACGCGCGGGCGCGGCCGAGGTCGTTGCGGGCCTTGAGCGCGAGGCCGAGGTAGAGCCGCGCGCGGTCGTTGCCCTCGGTCGACTGCATCACCTTCGCCATGAGGTTGATGGCCTCCTCGGCGTGGCGCGCGGGGTCGGTCTCGAGCAGGCACTGCGCGAGCAGGAGCATCGCCGACACGTCGTCGTCGCTCGCCTCGAGCACGTGGCGTAGCAGCCGCTCGGCCTCGGGGAAGTCCCTGCGGCGCAGGGCCACCTCGGCGCGGTGGACGTCCTGCACGGTGTCGAGCACGGCGGCGACCTTGCGCTGCGCCGCGGGCGTGCCGCCGCCGCCGTGGAGGCTCTCCTCGTACTGGGCGCGCGCGTCCTTGGAGGTGAGCGTCGCGTACGCGGTGTTGTAGAGCGCGAAGATCTCTTCGTAGAGCGAGTGGAGCTCGGGCAGCGGCGAGCGGTCGGGGTGCCACGCCGCCGCCGCCTTCGGGAACGCCTGCTTGATCTCGTCGAGCGTGGCGTTCTCCGCGAGGTCGAACATCTCGAAGTAGTTCTTGTGCTCGAGCTTCGTGAGGTGGGCGCGCGCCTCCTTCCACTTGGGGTGGTTGGTGATGTCGGGCTTCTCGGGCGGGGCCGAGGGCGTCGCCATCGGCGGCGCGCCCGAGGGCACGAGCAGCGGCGCGGTCGAGGCCGTCGGCGGGGGCACCGACAGCGGCGTGAGCTCGGGCTGCGAGGGCGGCGCCGAGGCGAAGGGCGGGGGCTTCGCGGACTCGGGCGCCAGCGAGCTGCGCACGGCGGCCTGCGGGATGGGCGGCGGCCGCGGGGGCGTCGCGCCGACGCCGGGCGCGGTGGCGACGGCCGAGGGCATCGACGCCGCCGCGGGCGCGACCTCGACCTGGCGGGTGAGCGCGAGGAGGTACACCATGCGCCGCACGAGCACGGGGTCGGGCGCGAGGCCCATGAGCTGATCGAGCCCCGAGGGCGCGGTGCGGAGCTGCGCGGGCGCGAGGCCGAGCTCCTCGCCGAACTCGAAGCGGTCGAACTCGCTCCCGTCGCGCAGGCGCAGCGCGCGGGCGCCGAGCTTCTCGACGATGGCCGTCACCGCGGCCTCGTCGGGCGGGTGCGTGATGAAGCTCCTCCACACGACGGGGAGCACGTCTTCGGGCGCGCGCAGGCGGTCGGAGCCGCCCAGGAGGTCGACGCCCGCGTAGTACGCGTACGCGCCCCTGGGGTAGCCGAAGAGCGAGAGCACCTTGCGCCGCGCCAGCTCGCGCAGCCCGTGCTCGATGGTGGTCATGTCGGCCGCGCGCAGGCGCAGGAGCGTCGAGACCTCGTCGGTGCCGCCGGGCTTCGTGAGCGCCTCGCGCACTTTCGCGAGCGTCTCTTCGGAGAGCGCCCCGGTGGCGTGGAGGGTGCCCGACAGCGTCTCGGACTGCGAGGGCGTCTGCACCGCGACGATCGACCCGTTCTCGAGCACGAGCGTCGAGAGGCCCGCCACGTCGAGGGTGGCGACCTGGTCGGGGCTGTCGGGCTTGATCGTGATGGCGAGGGACCCGGTCATCCTCCGCTCGCGCGAGTACAGGAGCACGTTCGCGAGCGGGGTCTTTTGAAAGTTCCCTTCAGCCGTGGGCTTCATCGCGGTAGACATGTGCAGGGGGCGACTATACAGCGCGCCACGTCGTAGCCGAAGCGCCGTCTCGCAGTTCGATGCCCCGCGCGGTGAGCTCGGCCCGGATGCTGTCTGCGCGCGCGAAATCCCTGCCCGCGCGGGCCGCGGTGCGCGCGGCCACGAGGGCGTCGATCTCCGCGGGGTCGATGCCCCGCTGGCGGATGCGCCGCCCGGTGACGCGCGCGAAGAACTCCTCGGGGTCGCCGTCGCCGACGCCGAGCACGCGGGTGACGTGGGCCACGGCGGCCTCGGCGCGCTCGAGCTCCTCGCGCGAGGTCTTCTTCGCGTCGCAGAGCTCGTTGACGCGCGCGAAGACGCGGTTGAACGGGTCGAGCGCGCCGGCGGTGTTGAGGTCGTCGTCGAGCGCGGCGTCGAAGGCGCCGACGGCCTCGTCGAAGAACTTCGAGGTCTTCTGGCCCGTGGGCTTCGCCGCGGCGAGCTTCGCGGCGAGCTTCTGCCGCGTGTCGTAGAGGTACTCGAGGCGCTTCTCGGCCTGCTCGATCGCGGGGAAGCGCACGTCGCCGTCGGGCTCCTCGGCGAGGTCGAACGCGAGGGGCGAGCGGTAGTGGGTGCCGAGCATCCAGAGGCGCACGGCCTCGCCGTCGACGCGCTCGCGCAGCCTGCGCAGCCGGAACCACTCGGCGAAGCGCACCTTGCGCTCGTAGATGGCGACGAGCGCCTGCGACCTCGCGTCGCCCTCGGCCCGAAAGCGCTCGAGGTTCACGCGGTCGGACTTCGAGATCTTGCGCAGGTCGGGGTCGGCGCGCAGCACCTCGAGCACCTCGGGCCCGAAGCCCGCGTTGCGCTCGATGTCCATCTCGATGAAGCCGTGGTGCATCCACGCGCGCGCCATGGGGGCGCCGTACACGGGCTCGCTCTGCGCGATCTCGTTCTCGTGGTGGGGGAACTTCAGGTCGGGCCCGCCGCCGTGCAGGTCGAACGCGTCGCCGAGGTGCGCGTGCGTCATCGCGGAGCACTCGATGTGCCACCCCGGCCGCCCCTCGCTCCACGGCGAGGGCCAGCGCGCGCCCGCGGGCTCGTGGGGCTTGGCGGCCTTCCAGAGCGCGAAGTCGTGCTCGCCCCGCTTGCCCTCGCCCGACTTGCCGCGGCCGTGCTCGGCGCTCAGCGACTCGAGCCTGCGCTTCGAGAGCTTGCCGTACTCCGCGAAGGTCGACACGTCGTAGTAGACGTCTCCCTCGGGGGTGACGTACGCGTTGCCCTTCGCCACGAGGGCCTCGATGAGCGCGACGATCTCGGGGATCGTCTCCGACACGCGGGGCTCCACGGTGGGCGGGCGGCAGCGCAGGGCGGCCATCTCCTCGCGGTACGCGGCGATGAAGCGCTCGGCCACGGCGCGCGGGTCCTCGCCGCCCTCGACGGCCACGGCGATGATCTTGTCGTCGACGTCGGTGTAGTTGCGCGCGTAGCGCACGCGGCGGCCCTGCGCCTCGAGGTGGCGCACGAGCACGTCGAACACCACGGGCCCGCGCGCGTTGCCCACGTGGATGTGCCCGTACACCGTGGGCCCGCACACGTAGAGCGAGGTCTCGCCGGGCGTGCGCTCGGGCAGGGGGATCGTCGCGTTGGTGAGGGTGTCGTGGAGTCGGAAGGGCATGGCGGGGGGGCACTGACGTACTCCGCGCGGGCGCGCGGATCAACAGGGTCGAGCGTTCTCCCGCGGGCCGAGATGCGGTAGAGAAGCCCTCGCCATGCGGATCGTCGAGCGCCACACCCCCGAGTACGAGCCCGCCCTCGCGCGCCTCGCGCGCCGGGGCGACGAGGACCTCGCCCGCGTCGAGCCCTCGGTGAGAGAGATCCTGGCCGAGGTCGAGGCCCGCGGCGACGCCGCCCCCCGCCGCTTCGACGGCGCCGCGCCCGCGCGCCTCGCGTACGACCACGCGGCGTGCGAGGAGGCCTGCGCGCGCCTGCGCCGCGACGACCTCGCGCTCTGGAGCGCGATGGTCTCGTCGGCGGGGCGCGTCGGGGACTTTCACGAGCGCCAGCGCGAGCGTGGGTTTCGCTACGTCGACGCCGACGGCGTGGTGCTCGGCTGGCGCGTGCGCCCGATGGCCCGCGTCGGCGTGTACGCGCCCGGCGGCAAGGCCCGCTACCCGTCGAGCGTGCTGATGTCGGCCATCCCCGCGCGCGTGGCGGGCGTGCCCGAGGTGGTGCTGGCGACGCCGAAGCCCACCGACGCCCTCCTCGCGGCGGCGGCCCTCTCGGGGGTGTCGCAGGTGTTCGACGTGGGCGGCGCGCAGGCCGTCGCGGCCATGGCGTACGGCACCGAGACCGTGCCGCGCGTCGACAAGGTCGTGGGGCCGGGCAACATCTACGTGGCCTGCGCGAAGAAGCTGGTGTTCGGCCGCGTGGCGATCGACGGCATCGCGGGGCCGTCGGAGATCCTCGTGGTGGCCGACGACGGCGCCGACGCGCGGGTGGTGGCGGCCGACCTGCTCTCGCAGGCCGAGCACGACGAGCTCGCGTACCCGCTGCTGGTGACGCTCTCGCGCGCGCACGCCGAGGCCGTGGCGCGCGAGGTCGAGCGCCAGCTCGCGGCGCTGCCGCGCAGGGCCATCGCCGAGGCGTCGGTGCGCGACCGGGGCGTGGCCTTCGTGGCGGGCGACCTCGGCGAGGCCGCGCGCGTGGCGACGGTGCTCGCGTCCGAGCACCTCTCGCTGCAGGTGCGCGACCCCGAGGCGCTGGTCGACCGGGTGGGCGCGGCGGGGGCGATCTTCATCGGCGACCACACGCCCGAGGCCGCGGGCGACTACCTCGCGGGGCCGTCGCACGTGCTGCCCACGGGCGGCGCCGTGCGCTTCAGCTCGCCGCTGGGCGTCTACGACTTCACCGTGCGCACGTCGCTGATCCGCTACGACGCCGCCTCGCTGGCGAAGCACGCCGGCGCGGTGACGACCTTCGCGCGCGCCGAGGGGCTCGAGGCGCACGCGCGCGCCGTCGAGGCGCGGACGAAGTAGCGCGGCGCGGTTCGACCGCGACGTCGCCAGCGCGTCGACAGCCGCGGCTCCGCAGAGCCGCGGCGCAACCCCCACGCCGTCAGCGCGCGTCGGTGCAGTTCGATCGCGACGCTGCCAGCGCGCCGACAGCCGCGGCTCCGCAGAGCCGCGGCGCAACCCCCACGCCGCCAGCGCGCGTCGGTGCAGTTCGATCACGACGCTGCCAGCGCGCCGACAGCCGCGGCTCCGCAGAGCCGCGGCGCAATCGCGACGCCGCCAGCGCGTCGGTGAAGTTCGATCGCGACGTCGCCAGCGCGCCGACAGCCGCGGCTCCGCAGAGCCGCGGCGCAATCGCGACGCCGCCAGTGCGCGTCGGTGCAGTTCGATCGCGACGCCGCCAGCGCGCCGACAGCCGCGGCTCCGCAGAGCCGCGGCGCAACCCCCACGCCGCCAGTGCGCGCAGCGCAGTTCGACCGCGACGCCGCCAGAGGGCTGATTAGCAACTTCCGGCGCCGGGTCCCGATAACCGCGTGATGGACTCGACCACTCCTGCCCTGTGGGGCATGCATCTCTACTGGCACACCTATGGGACGTGGCTGCCTGGAGACCCGCGCGGCTGGCACCGGCGGGGCAGCTCCGGCGCCTGCGCGCCCGACGAGGTGATCCACGCACGGTGCCGCGAGCGCATGACGCATGCGCCGACGATCCTCTCGCTGGCGCAGCGCCAGTTCGTCAGCGAGTCGTTCCGCGAGACGTGCGCGCGTCGCGACTGGCCCCTGCACGCGATGGTCGTTCTGCGGGAGCACGTTCACGTCGTGTTGCACGCGGACATGCCGCCGGGAGACGCCACCGCGCAGCTCAAGCGCTGGGCGACACGCACTCTGCGTGACGCGCGGCTGATCGCGCGTGACCAGCCCGTGTGGGAGCGCTCAGGCGGAAGCCGCTATCTGCCCTCGCCGGGCGATGTCGCGCGCGCAATCACATACGTCTTCGACGATCACCACACGCAGTGGCTGTGACCGCGCTGGCGGCGTCGCGATTGCGCCGCGGCTCTGCGGAGCCGCGGCTGTCGGCACGCTGGCGGCGTCACGGTCGAACTGCGCTGCGCGCGCTGGCGGCGTCGCGATTGCGCCGCGGCTCTGCGGAGCCGCGGCTGTCGGCGCGCTGGCGGCGTCGCGGTCGAACTGCGCAGCCGCGCGCTGGCGGCGTCGCGATTGCGCCGCGGCTCTGCGGAGCCGCGGCTGTCGGCACGCTGGCGGCGTCACGGTCGAA
>JBDHVF010000327.1:0-8348 GCA_039809605.1 Polyangiales bacterium
GCGGGGGCGGCGCGCGTCGCCCGCGGCACGCCGGCGCCGCGAGCAGGAGCGTCGCGAGCGCGGTGAGGGCCGTGCGCGTCACGGAGGCGCTTCGAAGGTCAGGTGCCGCTGCGCGGCGGCGCGGCGGTCGACGCGTCGGCGGGGGCGGTGGAGGCGCGCAGGGCGCGGTCGATGCTGGCGCGCAGGGCGTCGGGGGCGGTGAGGCCCTCGAACTTCTCGCCGCCGATCCAGAGGGTGGGCAGGCCGCCGACGCGCGCCGCGCGGGCGTCGTTGCCGTCGCGCTCGAGGAGCACGTCGGGCCGCCGCGACGCGAGGCACGAGCGGTACGACGCGAGGTCGAGGCCGAGGCGCCGCGCGATGCGCTCGCAGCCCTCGGGCGTGAGGTCGTCGGCGGTGAAGAGGGCCTCGGCCATGCGGTCGCCGCGGCCCTGCTCCTCGGCGCAGCACTGCGCGCGCGCGGCGTCGCGGGCGTGGGGGTGGAACGAGAGCGGAACGTTGCGCCGCACGAGGCGCACGCGGCCGTCGTACGAGGCGAGCACGGGGGCGAGCGCCTCCTGCTGGCGGCGGCAGAAGGGGCATTCGAAGTCGACGAACTCGACCACCGTGGCGACGCCCGGCGACTGCTCGCGCGCGATCACGTCGGGCATGGGCTCGATCACCGGCGCGGTCACGCGCCGCGGGGGCACCGGCTGCGAGAGCCCGTACGCGACGGGCAGCGCGAGGGCGCCCAGGGCCGCGGCGAGGGTGGGGCCGCGCAGGCGCGAGGCGAGCGGGGCGGCCTCGTCGCGCGCCAGGGCCAGCGCGCAGACCCCGGCGCTCACGGCCGACGCGTCGACCACGATGCAGAGCTTGCAGAAGTGGTGCACCACGAAGGCCTGGATGGCGACGAAGGTCACGCCCGCGGCGAGGCTCGCGCCGCCGAGCAGCGCCAGGAGCCTGCGCGCGCCCTGCGTGGCGAGGGCCGCCGCGCCGAGCATCGCGCCGAAGAACGCCACGCCGTAGACGGGCAGGGGCACGCCCCCGATGCGGGCCCAGCGCGAGTTGCGCACGAAGTCGCACCCGCTCGCGTGGCCGCCGCAGAAGACGGGCGTGTGCAGGTAGTCGACGAGCAGCATCGCGGAGAACGCGAGGCCCACGACCGCGAACGCGCGCAGCGCGAGGTCGCGGTAGTCGATCGGCGCGCGGGCGGTCGAGGGCGGAGGGGGCGTGCGAGGCGCGGTGTCGGGCATAGGGGGATGCGCAGCTCCAGCGGGGGAACCACCGACGCGCGCGGCACCTTCCGCGCGGTCGTGTGCGCGGCGCAATGTAGAGGAATCGGCGGCGCTTTCCCAGGGGCGTCAGGGCGACGCGGGCTGCGGGGCGCGGGCGAGGGCTTCGTGGATGGCGTCGAGCCGCGCGAGGATGGCGCGCTGCACCTCGGCCGCCTCGCGCCCGGCCGCGGCGGTCTCGGCCGCCGGGGGGTCGAACAGATGCGCCGAGAGCGACGGCCCCACGGTCATCACGAACGACGCGATGGCCTTGCCCGACGGGGTGCGCGCGAACACGTCGGCGTAGCCCACCGAGAGGCAGGTGGTGATGAACACGAGCGCGTCCCAGAACGAGGCGACCTTGGGGTTCGCGTCGCGCTCGGCGAGCCAGAAGAGGTACGAGCCCGCGATCACCGTGCCGAGCGCCGCGTCGAGGGGGTCGGCCGACGCGAGCTCGCGGGCGCCGCGCTTGAGCGCCGACCACGGGTCACCGCCGCGGCGCGCGAGCGCGTCGATCGAGAGCGCGGCCAGCGCGGCGAGCGCGCGGGCGTCGGGGCTGGCGGGCAGGGCGTCCATCGTGGGGTGCTCCGCGCGATCAGCCCTGCGCCGCGGGGGCCGCGGGCTTGTCGGCCTGCGCGGCGACGGGCGCGACCTCGATCGACCGCGCGCGCCCGGTGAGCTCGGCGACCTTCTGCGCGAGCGCCGGGTCGGCGTCGACGATGCGCTGGAGCTCCGCGGGCAGCGAGCCGAGGAGCGCCCCGGCCTTGTCCGCGAGCTTCGAAGTGTCGACCTGCGAGAACTGCATCATCTCCTTGAGCAGCGGGTACGCGGCGCCCGCCTCGAGGATCGTCTTGAGGATCGGCGACGCCGCGCCGAACGCGCCCGCCCCCGCCGCGCCGTCGTGCCCGTTGGCCCCGAGGCCGTTCACCTGGAGCACCTTCACCTCGCTGATGGCCTTCGCGGGCGCCATGAGCTCGCGCGTGACCGCGGGCAGCACGTCGAGCATCTTGAGCGTCGCGTCGCGCATCATGATCCGCGTGTCGACGGCGTTCTCGGCCTCGACCGTCAGGCGCCGCGCCTCGGCCTCGGCCTGGCCCTTGCGCAGCGTCGCGTCGGCGAGCGCCATCATCGCCGCGGCCTCGAGCTGCGCGGCGGCGGCGCGGGCCTCGGCGGCGATGCGCTCGCGGTCGGCCTCGGCCTGCGCCGCGGTGCGCACCACGGTGGCCTGCGCCTCGGCCTGGAGTTGCTGCGACTCGGCGACGCCCTTGGCGCGCGCGACCTCGCCCTCGGCCTGGGCCCGCTGCGCGGCGGCGGCGCCGTCGGCCTGGGCCTTCACCGCGGCGGCGCGGGCCTCGGCCTCGACGCGGGCCTTGAACGCCTCGCGCTCGGCGGCGATGCGCGACTGCTGCGCGGCCTCGTCGGCCTTGATGATCGCGATCTCCTTCTCGCGGTTGGCCTTGGCCGTGAGCTCCACGGTGATGATCGCCTGCGCGGCGCGCTGCTGCTCGGACTCGGCCGCGGACTTGAGCGCCGCGGCGCGGGCGGCCTCCTCCTCGCTGCGCGTGACCGCGATCTGCTTGGCGATGCGGGCGGTCTCGACGGCCTGCTCCTTCACGATGGTGGCGGCCTCGAGGGCCTTCTGCCGCTCGATCTCGGCGGCCTGCACCACCTTCTGCTTCTCGATGGTGGCGGCCTCGACCTCGCGCTCCTTGGCGATCTGCGCGGCCATCTGGGCCTTCTCGGCCGCGATGGCGGCCTCGCGCTCGGCCAGGAGCCTCGACTGCTGCGCGATCGCGATGCCCTGCTCCTGCTGGATGCGCGCCGTCTCGCGGTGCTGCTGCTGCATGAACACCGCGCGCGCGGTCTCGGCCTGCTGCGTGGCGCCGTACTCGGCCACGCGGCGCGCCTGGTCGGCCTCGGCGAAGGCCTGCTCCTGCTCCATCTCGAGGGCGCGCTTGCGCGCGTCGACGTTGGTCTGCTTGATCGCGTTCTCCTTCTCGCGCTGGATGCGGTTGGTGAGCTCGGAGTTCGACTGCACCGAGTCGGTGATGGCCCGCAGGCCCTCGGCGTCGAACACGTCGTGCGGGTCGAGCTCCTTCACGGGCACCATGGCGAGCGCGGTGATCGACACGTTCTCGAGCGTGAGGCCGTTCTTCTTGAGCTCCTCGGTGAGCGCGGCCTGGATGTGCTCGGCGAACTCCTTCCGCTTGCCGTGCAGGTCGAGGAAGGTCTGGTTGGCGGCCACCGAGCGAAGCGCGTCGGTGAGCTTGCCCTCGATGAGCTCGCTGATGGCGTGCTCGTCGAGGTTGCGCTCGCCGAACGAGCGCGCGGCGGCGAGCACGTCTTCGGCGATGGGCTCGACCTTGATGTAGAGCTCGGTGGTGACGTTGGCCTTGATCTTGTCGCGCGTGACGAGCGCGTTCTTGCCCGAGCGCTCGACCGACAGCTTGATCGACCGCAGCGACACCCGAAGGAGCTGGTGCAGGATCGGGTAGACCGTCACGCCTCCGCCGATCACCACCTTGTTGCCGCCCGCGCCCGTGCGCACCAGCGCCTCGTCGGCGCCGCAGCGGCGGTAGAACTTCGCCATCGTGAGCAGCACGACGGCCAGCACGAACACGATGCCGAAGACCGCCAGCGCCGCGACGAACACGGCCGGATGCCTCTCGAGGAACTCGCCCATCACGCATCACCTCCCGCGCCGCGGGTGCGCCACGCGCACGCCGCGGCACGACGATCGCGCCCGGGGTACGCGGGGCGCAAGGGCGAGTTACCGTGCGTGCCGACGATTTCGGGGCCGCTCACCGCGGCGGCGGGGTGACGTCGAGCGCGGCCTCGGCGGCCTCGGCCTCCTTCACGCGCCGCTCGAGCACGTCGGTGCCGAGGTAGCGGAACACGTAGCTGCCGCCCACGAACATGCAGAGAAAGAGCGCCAGCAGGCGCCAGAGCACCAGGTACGGGAGCTCGTAGGGCCCGCGAACCCACGGGGACATCAGCGTGTTCGAGCCCGCCTCGGCGATGCCCGACGCGCCGGGCGTGGGCGAGAGGTAGAGCGCGAAGTTGAGCAGGGCCTGCACGATGATCACCTGCACGATCGGCGGCCCCACGGTGACGTACCCGTCGGGCGCGCCCGAGAGCCCGAGGCCGAGGATCACGAAGTACGACACCGCGAAGCGCGCGCAGAAGAACCCGAAGGTGAGGAGCAGGGCCGTGGCGACCGCGCGCTTGCCGCGGCGCAGGTACACCATGAAGCCCTCGTGCACGCGGTCGACGCTCGCCACGAGGCGCGCCGTGAGCGCGCCGGGCCTCGCCCACGCGGCCTCGTGGATCGAGCGGAACCGCGGCACGCGCCCGACGGCGCCCACGGCCGACCGCGCGGGCCCGCTCAGCATGCGCCCCGCCACGCTGAACGCGCGCTTGAGCAGCGGCGGGTAGGCGACGCAGAGCACGAGCGCGACGAAGGCGGCGCCGAAGACCACGGCGCTGAACCCGAGGAGGTACTCGAAGCGCTCGGCGCCGGGCAGCGCGAGGTGGCCCGTCATGCGCAGCGCGAGCATCGCGGTGGCGCTCGCGAGAAAGAACGAGATGGTGCAGAAGGCCGTGAGGAGCTCGGCGGTCGCGATGGCCGTGAAGGGCATGCCGCCCTCGACGAGCACGGCCACCTGGGAGACGGGCGCGCCGAGCTGTCCGGGCGTGATGCCGCCGACGAACATCAGCACGAACTCCGACGCGATGGCCGTGCGGGGCGTGAGCGCGGGGCAGAGCACGCGGCCGAGCACGTACATGCGCAGGCCGCCGCAGACGCCCTCTTGAAGGGCGAGCGCGGCGGCGACGGCGAGCCACAGGGGCTCGACGTGGGCGAGGCCGGCGGCGAGGTCCTGCCGCTGCTCGGCGACGGCGCGGTAGAGCAGGGCCGCGAAGGTGAGCAGCGTGATCGCGACGACGAGCTGGATGCCCCGGATGAGCGACGCGCGGTTCACCGTAGGGCCGTCACGCGGCGTGGCGCGTCTCGCCCTCGGGGCGCTCGAGGCCCGCGATGCCCGCGCGGGCGGCGTGCACCGAGCACGCGGCGTACGCGGCGCACACCACCGCGGCGAGGGCCACGCCGTGCTCGTGCGCGAGGGTCACGCCCACCGTGCGGAGGCCGATGTAGCCCGCCATGCCGAACGCCCCGACGACCAGCGCCGGCTCGACGCGGGCGCGCTCGCCGAGGAGCCTGCGCGAGAGCATCCGCGCGCCCCAGAAGACGTTGACCGCGAGGGCGATGGAGACCGCCGCGAGGGTCGAGAGCAGGTGCATCGAGCCCGCGGCGAAGATCGTCGCGTGGAGCCCGAGGAACGCGAGCGCGGGCGCGACGGGGCGCTTCGCGGCGTGCACGCGCATGAGCCCGCGCGCCATGCCGAAGAGGATGGTCACCGCGGGCCAGACGTGGAGGAAGTGCCAGAAGGTGACGGGCCCGACGTGGATGCGGTGCAGCACCTCGACCCCGAAGACGGCGTCGACGACCATGATGGCCGAGAGCACCATCACCGACTCGATCTGGTTGAGGAGCCCGAGGCGGAAGATGCCCGTCTCGGCCTGCTCCCAGTAGGTGAGCGACGCGGCGCCGGGGATGATGATGCTGAGCGCGATGGCCCACTCGTGCGTCGAGTCGATGGCGAGCACGGTCATGAGCCCGATGTACGACGTGTTGAGCACGTCGAGCCCGTGGTCGAGGAACTCGCCGAACGCGCTCGACTGGCGCGTGCGCCGCGCGTGCGCGCCGTCGGCGTTGTCGGCCCAGTTGTAGACCTGCAGGAGCAGCATCGACGCGATGAAGACCCAGCCGTGGCGCGGGCGCAGCGCGACCAGCAGCGCCACCGCGGTGAGGTTCACCGCGTGGCCGAAGTGCGTGATCACGTTGGGGTGGATGCGCGCCGGGATGAACGGCAGCGTGGGCTCGACCATGAACCGCTTGTAGTACGGCAGCAGGATCGAGCGATCGTCCGCCTTGTAGACCAGTGCCTTCTCCATCGGCGACGAGCATGCCCGTGCATTCGTTGCAGCGCAACGTTGCGGCCGGTGCGCATCTACCTGCGCGGGTCGAGGGGCGCCACGTACAGCCTGTCGCTCGTTCGGTCGTACTCGGTCACCACGACGTCGCGCTGCTCGGCGATCTCGGGCTCGTCGTCGTGCACGTGCACCGCCACCCTCACGACGTGCCCGGTGCGAACCTGGATACGCACCTCGCCGAACTCGGCCCCGACCTTCGAGGAGATCACCACACCGGTCCTGCCCACGAGGCCCGCGCGCGAGGTCGCCTCCTGCGCGGGGTCGGCCACGATGCGCCCCACGGCGCGAGAGACCGTGCGCGTGACCGCGTAGCCGAAGGCCAGCGCGAGGGGCACGGCCCACGCGAGGGTCGAGACGGGCACGGCGCGACGGAGCGTCCACACGAGCACGTTGATCGCCACGCCGGCGAAGCCGAACGCGAACGCGTAGGTCTGCCAGAGGATCGACAGCGGCACGCGCCCGACGCCGAGGTCCGCGCCGAGCCGGAAGCCCTGCGCCTCGTGATCGCCGTCGTGGTCGGCGTCGCCGTCGTGGTCGGCGTCGGCGTCCGCGTCGGCGTCTGCGTCGGCGTCGTGATCGCCGTCGTGGTCTCCGCCCGCGATCAGGCCGAGCAGCCCCGTGGCCTGCAGCGCCGCGAACACGATCGCCACGCCGAGCGCGACGAGGTACGGGAGCGTCGCCCACGACAAGAGGGCATCGAGCAGAGTCATGGCGTCCTCCCCACGTGGCCGTCGCGCTACTCGGTCGCCGCGAACGTGAAGCAGAACTGGCGCGCGCCGGCGTTGGCCGTGGTGACCGTGATCGTAGCCGCGGCGGGCCGGTGCGGCACGTCGATGCGCCACGGCGTCGCCCCGCGGCGGTTCTGCGCGACGTACTCTCGCACGACGGGGGCGCTCCCCTCGGCGCGGTACTCGACGCGCGCGTTCACGGGCGCGCCGCCCGGGTGGTAGCCCGCGTCGTCGATGCCCATCACCCCCACCACCGCGCGCGCGGGAGGGATGTTCGAGAGCTCGAGCACGAGGCGCCCGTCGGCCTGCGGGTGCGCGAAGACGCATCGCAGCTCGACGCCTTCGAAGTGATGGGCCTCGATGCCGACGTGGTTCCACGGCGCGCCCTGGCACATGAGCTGACCGCCCTCGGGCGGGCAGGGGCCCTCGTCGACGCCGCCCTCGCGGCGCGCCTGCACGCCCGTGCCGATCGCGTCGAGGGCGTTGAACACCACGCGCCCGAGGTGGGCGTCGGCGACGTCCCACCGCCGCACGCGCGCGTCGCCGCGAAAGGGCGCCGCGGGCCCGAGGCGCGCGAAGAACGGCAGCAGCGCCGCCTCGCCGGGCGCCATCGCGTAGAGCCTCCGCACGCCCGTGAGGTCGCCGAGCGGAGGCACCCCCCACAGGCCCGGCACCGGCCGCACCAGCGCGACGAGCTCGGGCGCCTCGTCGGCGACGATCACGAGGTCCTTCGAAGACGCCTCGCGGCGGATCGCGCGCGCCGTCGCGCGCCGTGGGTCGCCCTTCGCCCGCGCCGCCTCGAGCGCCGCGAAGGCCCCCGCGAGCGCGACGATCGACGCGGCCAGCGCGCCGAGCTCCCGGAGCGTCCGCGGGGCGAGCGTCACGGCGCCTCCAGCCACCGCGCGCGCCAGTGCTCGAGCACCAGCAGGGTGTAGAGCGCCTTGCGGTGGTCGGCGCGCCCCGCGAGGTGCTCGTCGATCCATCGCGTCACGGGCGCGGGGTCGAACCACCCGCCGCGAATGAGCCGCGCGGGCGAGAGCGTGTCGCGCAGAAGGTCTCGCAGCGGGCCGCGGAGCCACGCGCCCACGGGCGCGCCGAAGCCCTTCTTGGGCCGCTCGACGATCGAGCGCGGCACGAGGGGCGCGAGCGCGTCGCGCATCACCCGCTTGGTCACGCCGAGGCGGATGCGGTGCTCGGGCGCGAGCGCGAGGCAGAACTCCACCACCTCGGTGTCGAGCAGCGGGGCGCGGGCCTCGAGCGACACGCGCATCGTCGCGCGGTCGACCTTCTGCAACACCCCGTCGGCCAGGTACACCCCGAG
>JBDHVF010000328.1:0-8342 GCA_039809605.1 Polyangiales bacterium
TTCACGGGCACCTGCGGGGTGCGACTAGCAGCTTCGGCCTGCGCGCTCAACGCCGTCGTTGACAGCGCCAGGGCGCGCCGCGCAAAGACGGAGAACCCCCATGACCGACGCGACCGACCGCCGGAGGCGCTGGGTGACGCAGATGCTCGCGGCGCGCATGGTCGCGCGCGTCGCGACGGCGCTCGCGCCCGACGTGCGGGTGATGCCCGTGAAGGGCGTGCTCGTCGCGCGGCGCTTCTACGACGACCCGAGCGAGCGGCCCATGAGCGACTGCGACCTGGTGCTCCTCGGGGCGAGCGCGCGCGGCGCCGCCCGCACGCTCGTGCGCCACGGCTGGCGCGTCGCCGCGTGGAGCAACGACCCCGACGTGGTCGACGTGGCGCTCCCGTCGCTGCCGGGCATCCACGCCGACCTGCACGCGCGCCCGCTGCCCGTGGGCTACGGCGCCGTGACGGCCGCGTGGCTCGCCGAGGGGGCCGTCGAAGACACGTCCCTCTTCGGCGCGCCCGTGCTCGTCGCCGACGACCGGCGGCTGCTCGTGCACCTGCTCGGCAACATCCTGCGCGACCACATCGTGAACGCGCGCCCGCACGCCGCCGACGACGTGGCCCGCGTGCTCGCGCGCAGCGCGCACGCCGTCGACGCCTTCGCGGCCACCGTGCGCGACGCGCGGCTGCGCGTGGGGTGCTGGTCCGCGCTCGGGTGGGTCGCCGGGCGGTCGAGAGAGCCCCGCGTCGAGGCGCTGCGCGAGGCGCTTGCGCTGAGCCCCGCCGAGGTGCGCTACGCGCGGTGGCGCGAGCGCGTGCTGGCCGCCTCGTCGACGGCGGGCGCCTCGCTGGCCGTGCGCGCGGTGGCGCGCTGCGCGTCAGACGACCCGCGCGACGCGCTCGACGCGCTGGCGTCGGCGGCCTACGGGGTCGCGCGGGCGAGGGTGTTGAAGGCGATCGAGCGGGGGCGTTGAGCGGAGGTCAGGTCGAGATGGGCAGGCCGTCGAGGTCGCACTGACCCGCGTTCTTGCCCGGGTTGCACGCCAGGCTGAAGGTCTCGAGGGGCAGGTCTTCGAGTACGCGCGGGGCCTCGTAGCGCTCGCGCGGGGCCGGGGGGTTGGGCTTCTGGTCGTGGTCGGGCATCGGTGTGGGTCTCCGAAGGGTATGTGTTGCGAGGCTAGCGCAGAACGATCAACGTGCCGTTGCCCGACGCCCGGCCGAGCGCGGCGTCGACGTGCCCGTCGCCGTCGACGTCACCGATCCAGTTGGTCGCCGTCAGCGGCTGCGACGCCGCGCCGCCGAGCGCCACGACGTGGTTGGCGTTGAGGATCGTCACGCCGCTCCAGTCGGCGCGGCCCGTGAAGATGTAGAGCCGGGGGTCACCGCCCATGTACGCCGCCGCGCCCGCCAGCAGGTCGGCCCCCGCGGGCGCCGGCACCAGGAGCGAGGGGCGGAGCTGCGTGGGGTTGAAGATCGACGCGATGCGGGTGCCGAAGGTGTCGGCGTCGGTGGTGGTGTTGCTGGTGATCACCGGGCCCGCGGTGAGGCCGCCGCCGGGGTCGCCGTAGTAGAGGGCCACCTGGCCGGGGCCGCGGATGCCCGTGCCGATGGCGATGTCTGCGCGGCCGTCGCCGTTCACGTCGCCGACGCCGCCCGACATGAACTGCCCGTAGTTCGCGGGCATGGTCACGGCGCCGGGGCGGGTGAGGGCCGCGTCCGAGAGCGTGAGCGACACGGGCGTCGGGGCGGCGCGGCCGGCGAACACGGCGACGAAGCCCGTGCCGGTGCCCGCGCCGTAGCCCACCATGAGGTCCTCGCGGGTGTCGTTGCCGAGCACGCGCGCGCCGCCGTCGAGGTCGCGGCCGAAGAGCAGCTCCGTCGACGTGTTGCGGATCACCACGTCGGCCGCGTTCGGCGAGATCATGCGCGGCCACGTCGCGCGGCCGAAGACCACGACGGCGGCGCCGCGGCCCGAGGACGCCTGCGGGGCGCCCGCGGCGATGTCAGCGAGGCCGTCGCCGTTGAAGTCGCCGACGCGCCCGAGGGCGAAGCCGAGCGAGGCGGGCGCGAACTCGCCCGTGCCGCCGCCGATGGTGACGTCGGCGTCGGTGGGGGCGTAGGGGGTGAGGCGCGAGTTCCACGTGCGGCGGCCGAAGAAGATGTAGACCGCGCCGGGCGTGAGCGAGGTCGAGGCCGAGGGGCCGGGCTCGCCGATCGCCACGTCGCCGAGGCCGTCGCCGTTCACGTCGCCGAGCGACGAGACGGCGGCGCCGAAGCGGTTCACGCCCGCGCCGGTGACCTGCGTGTAGTTGGTGGCCGAGATGCCCGTCGCCGACCCGAAGTAGATGCGGGCGATGCCGCCCCAGCTCCCCGCGGTGATGCCCGAGCCCACGACCACGTCGGCGAAGCCGTCGCCGTTCACGTCGAAGCCGCCCGAGAGGTCGTTGCCGAGCGACACGGGCATGTCGACGACGGTGTCGCGCACGAGCGGCACGGTCACCGGCCCGACCGACACGATCGTCGGGCTCACGAGGCCCGAGCGGTCGATCGCGCGCATCGCGAAGTACCACGGCGTCTCGAGGCGCAGGCCCGTCACGTCGAAGTTGTTCGCCGCGCCGGGGGGGCCCGGCATGATGGTGGTCGTCACGGGCGTGCCCACCGCGAAGTTGCTCACGGTGAGCGGCACGAGCGCGAAGCGTACGTCGTAGCGGGTGACGGCGCGCGTGCCGCCGCCGGGCGCCGGGTCCGAGCCGTCGAGCCACTGGAGGTGCACGGTGCCGTTGCGGCGCGCGGACGCGGGCGTGGTGGGCACCGCGGCGGTGAACGTGGTCGGCGCCGTGGGCGCCTGCGTGTCGACGAGCACGGTGACCGTCGCGCGCCCGACGCCGCGGCCCGGCACCGTGGCGGTCACCGCGCTGAGCGCGACGGCGTCGCCCTGCGGGAGCATCACGTTCGAGAAGGTCACCGTGCCGCCGGCCGCCACGTTCGCGGTGACGGGCGCGGCGGTGCCCACGGTCAGGGTCACCTGCGTGCCCGCGGGCGCGTCGCTGCGCAGCGTCACGTTGGTGGTGCTGCTCGTCGCGAAGGTCTGGCCCGCCGTGGGCGACGTGAACATCAGCGTCGGGGGGTTGCCGACCTCGATGGTGCACGGGGCGGTGCTCGTCGACGCGTTGCCCGCGGGGTCCGTCGCCGACGCCGTGAGGCTGGTCACGCCCGACTGAAAGCGCACCGCCATGAAGCGCCCGCGCCCCGCGGGGAAGGTCGGCGCCGTGAGCGTGAGCGTGGTGGGCATCGAGCCCGTGCGCGTGAGCGTGAGCGTGACCGGGTAGGCGTCGCTGCTCACGTCGATGTCGGCGGTGCCGGTGCCGTCGGCGCCGGGCGCGACGACCTGGTTGCAGGTGAGCACCGACACGACGGGCGGCTGCGTGTCGACGTAGAGCCGCACGGGCGACGAGCGGCCCGTGTCGCCCGCGTCGGTGACGGAGGCCTCGAGGGTGGGGTTGGTCGGCACCGGGTCGGTCGGGCGCGACGGCGGCGGCGTGGTCTGCGGCAGCGTCACGCGGCTGAAGCGTGCGATGCCGACGAAGCCCATGCCGAGCGCCGCGCAGGGGTCGCCGGCCGCGGTGGGGGCGACGGCCGCGGGCATGCCGAACGGCGCCGTGTCGCCGTTGAGGTGCAGGCTCGCCATGCCCGACGCGCGGTCGGTGCAGACGACCACGTCGGCCTGCGCGCCGGGGGTCATCGGGTCGGCGTCGCGGGCGACGTCGAGGATGGTCGCGGCGCGCGCCGGGTCGTACGCCTCGGGCGCGACGACGCGCACGCTCGGCAGCGACGACTGGCAGCGCACGTTGGCGATCGACGCGCGCGCGGCGTTGCCCGCCGCGTCGCTCGCGCTCACGTCGACGGTGAAGGGCGCGGCGCCGGTGGGGCACGAGAGCTCGACGCAGGTGTCGGCCGTGGTGCTCGTCACGGGCGCGCACGTGGGCATCGCGCCCGTGATGTTGGCGCAGAAGTCCTGCCCCATCGCGTCGCTGCGGCCGCACACGCGGAACTGCACGCCGGGGGCCGTGGCGTTGGTGTCGCCCGAGACGCCGATGGTGGCGCCCATCATGGGGCTCGCGACGGTGAGCGTCGGCGGGGTGCTGTCGACGGTGAAGGTCGCCTCGGCCGACATGCCCGTGTTGCCCGCGCGGTTGGTGCACTGCGCCCGCGCGCGGTAGCTGCCGTCGGGCGCGAGGCCCACGTTGCGGAAGGTCGCCGTGCCGCCCATCACCGCCGCCCGCAGGGGCGTGGTGCTGTTCGACACGAAGAGCTCGACGTCGCGGCCCTCCTCGATGTCGGTGCCGACGGTGAAGTTCACCGTGAAGGGCATGCCCGGCGAGGTGTTGTCGGAGCCGTTGAGCGTCGAGCGCGTGGGCGCGGTGATCTGGCAGCGCGGGAGGTTGCAGCTCACGGTCACGTTCGCCGTGGCGCAGGCCATGCTCACGTCGCCCTGGTAGACCTCGAGGGTGAGCATGCCGCCGGTGCCGAAGCCGACGTTCGCGAAGGTGACCGTCGAGCCCGCGACCGTCGCCGTGCCCGCGCGCAGGCCGTTGACCCTGAGCTCGAGCGACGTGCCCGCGGGCGCGTTCGTCGAGACCTGCACGTTCGTCGTGAAGCCGTTCGAACAGTCGTGGTCGGCGTCGTCGGCGATGCCGAGCACCGCGTCGGCCATCGGGCGGATGAACTGCGTGCTGCCGCACTGCGAGGGCGTCCCGTCGTCGGGCACGTCCATGCCGTCGGGGAGGTCTTCGGGCACGTCGGCGTCGGGCTCGTCGCCGGGCACGTCCATGACATCGACCACGTCGGGCCGCGGCGTGGGCGTCTCTTCGGGGCAGCCCGTGGTCACCGCCGCGAGCGCGGCCAGCAAGAATCCGAGGGTCGTCTTGTTCGACATACGCCTTCCTCGTGTCGAAAGAGCAGGAGCGAGAGTACCTATCACACTCCGAAATCTTTTTGGCCCGCCTGTCGTGCAGGGGTTTTCGCCGATGACGTCTCGCGCTCGGGTCGCGCGCGCACCAGCCGCGACGCGGGCACCACCGCGTTCTCGGCTCGTTGGAATCCTCCGTCACGGCGGGTCCACGGGTGCCGTCGCGCGACCTCGTCGTCGGCTTCGGTTCGCACGTCGGCGACGGGCCGCAGCGCGCCGCGCGCCTCGATCTTGTACGGCCCGACGCGCGGGTCTCTGTCGGCGCCGCACCCATCGCCGGGCGGGAGCATCTCGACACGGCCCACGGCGGCTTCATAGCGTGCGCGAGCGTGCGCGCACGCGCTCGGGTAGGGCCCGAGGTAGTCGCCGGCCTCGTGCAGGGCCGTGGCGTGGCAGCGGTGGCAGGCCGGGAGCAGGTCGCAGTCGCGGCACCCGTGCACGCGCCGCCAGCTCAGGGTGCGAAAGAGCTCCATGTCGGGCGAGCGCAGCGCGCCCGCGAAGCCGTCTTCGAGGGCGTTGCCGAGGCGCACGGGCGTGTCGGTGCAGGGCATCACGTCGCCGTCGGGCAGCACCACGACGCCCGCGCGCCCGACGCTGCACGGCCCCGTCGAGAGGAACTCCTCGCGCGCGCGCGCCGGGTCGCCCTCGGGCTCCCACGGGCGCAGGAGCCCCGTGGCGACGAGCCGCTCGGGCGGCGCCGCGAGGTCGAGCGTGTCGAGCGAGCCGTCTTCCCTCGGGGTGAGCGTGGCGCTCGCGCGGAACTCGCACCCGAGCTCGCGCGCGAGGCGCTCGACGCCCGGCGCGCCCTCGGTCGACACGGCCGTCGCGGGGCTCTTGATCACCACGCGCATCCCCCGCGCGCGCATCGCCCGCACCCCCGCCACGGTGCGCTCGAACGACCCGGGCACGCGCGTGAGGGCGTCGTGCTCCGAGGCCGCGGCCGAGTAGACGCTCACGTGCACCTCGTAGAGCCCGAGGGGCGCGAGGCGCTCTGCGTACGCCTCGTCGATGGAGAACGCGTTGGTGTAGAGCCGCACCGCGAAGCCCCGCTGGCGCGCGTGCGCGAGGATGTCGACGAGGTCGTGGCGCAGCGTCGCCTCGCCGCCCGAGACGTTGAGCGTGAGCACGCCCTGCGCCGCGAGGTCGTCGATCACGCGGCGCACGTCGTCGAGCGAGAGCTCGCCCTTGATCCCCTGGATCTGGTAGCAGTGGCGGCAGGCGTGGTTGCAGCGGTCGGCGACCTGCAGGTGCACGCCCGAGGGGACCCCGCTCCGCGCCGACAGCGCGCGCAGGAGCTCGCTGCCGCTGGCGAAGCGCCTCGGCGGGGCGTCGCTCACCGGGCGCCCTCCACCGCGAGCAGCCCGCGGCCTTGCAGCTCTTCGACGAAGGCCGCGACGTCGCGGCGGGCCGTGTCGGCGTCGACCTCGTAGCGCGCGCACACGGCGTCGACGAGCTCGCCCACGCTCGCGCCGTCGCAGCGCTCCCAGAGGAAGCTCCCCACGCGGTTCAAGAGTCGGATGCGGTTGGCGTCCATCGAGATGATGGCGACCTCGTCTTCGATGCGCCGCCACGCGACATCCCCTGCGCGTCGCAGCCTCGTCTGGGCGTTCATCGGTCGTACTCCATGCGCAAGGCGGCGTCCAAAGGTTCGAGGTCGCGAGGGTCGCGCGTGGTTCGCAGCCGTCCCACCGGGAGCCTCGCGCCGAGGGCCGAAGCTATCATGAACCGCTCCCGCGCCCAGGGATCGCGCACGGGGGCCCGGACGGAGGCCCGGGCAAGGGCGATGGTTGCCTCGGAGCGTGCGATCCATTCAAACCCGGGCCCCTCCCCCCGCGCCAGGAGCGCCACCGCGCGCACGGTCGCGGGCCCCTCGGCGTCGAGCTCGGGGTGGGGGTCGCCCGCGAAGGGCAGCGCCCACGCGGCGAGGTCGCGCACGATCACCGCGTTGTGCGCGAACGACCGCGGCCCGGCGTTTCGCGCGAAGGTGGTCTTGCCGACCCCGCCGGGCGCGAGGAGCAACGCCACGCCCCCCTCGACGCGCACGGCCGCGCAGTGCAGCACCACGCACCCGGCCGAGGGCGCGTCGTGCGCGACGAGCGCCGAGAGCGCCGCGCCCCATCGAGGCGCCATCGCGCGCGCCACCACCACGCGGTGCCCCTCGGCGCCATGAAACGCCGTGAACCCGAGCTCCCCGAAGGCCCCCTCGCCCGCGGGCTCGGGCGGCGCGTCGGCGAGCTCGACGCGCACGACGCGAAAGGGCCCGTCGCCGTCGTCGCGGTGGCGCGCGCACCAGGGGAGGAGCGGCGCGCCGTCGGGTGCGCGCACCTCGTAGCGCAGCGGGCCGAACGCGAGGCGCGCGATCACAGCAGCCGCTCCAGCACGGGGAGCACGGGTTCGTCGCGCGAGAGCGCGAGCGCGTACACGGGCGTCGAGGCCACGAGGTCGCCCGCGAGCGCGAGGAGCTCCGCGCCGCCGGCGCCGCGGGTGAAGCGCACCACGCAGTGCATCACCCGCGCGAGCGCGCGCGCCTCGGCCACGCGCGTGAGCGAGAGCGCCGGGGCCTTCTCGAGCAGCACGAGCGCGCGCAGCGGCGCGGCGCGGGGCGCCGTGGCCTTGCCGTACTCGCCCACGAAGGGCAGCGCGAAGGCGTGCCACGCGCCGTCGACCCTGCGCAGCGCGACCTGGTCGTCGGAGAGCACGTGCGCCTCGGGCAGCTTGCGCGACGTGGTGGTCTTGCCCCCGTGCGTCGGGGCGAGGAAGGCCACCGCCCCACGGCCGTCGCCGTAGCCCGCCGCGTGCACGAGCACGCCGCCGCGCGAGGGCAGGTCGTGCGAGAGCACGAGGCGCAGCGGCGTGTCGATGGGCGTCGCGTCGACCACGGGCGCGAGGCGCTGCGCGACGTGGGCGTGCTCGGCCGTCGCCACGCGCGAGGCCGGGTCCCAGGTGACGAGGTCGGTGCTGCGAAGGAAGCGCACGCGGCCGTCGTCGAGCACCTCGCCCTCGGCGCCGGGGTAGGGCACCGCGGGCTCGCGCGGGGGGCGCCAGCCGGGCACCACCGACACGCGCAGCGAGGCGGGCGGCGAGAGCTCGCGCGACGCGCCGCGGCGGTAGGCGCCGAAGCGCGCCTCGACGTGGCCGGGGTCGCAGGGGCCCTCGACCCGCACGTCGAACGGAACACCTGCGAGGTTGAGCTCGATCTCGTACACGCGGGCACCTCCGTTGCGCGCGCGGGGTTCTACGTTCGCGCGAGGCGCCGGCGCAACCACGAACGCGCCGCGAGCAGCGCCATCGCCGCGTGCCGTGGCGACGGGAGCCCCGCGCGCCACGGCGGCGCCTCGACCACGCGCGCCCGCCCGAGCACCCGCGACGCCGACACCACACCGTCG
>JBDHVF010000329.1:0-8320 GCA_039809605.1 Polyangiales bacterium
TCGACGACGACGCGTGATCGATGCGCTGACGCGGCTCCCATCGAGCGGAAGCGTCATCCAGGAAGCGTTGAGGTGATGGCCCTCGCAGCGCGAGGGCCCCTGCGAGACGCATGCAGCCCATCACCTCGTTTCAGCACGCTCAGCCACGCCCTCGCTCCGCGGGGGCGGGGCGCGCGGCAGCGAGGGTGGGGGCTCCGCGAAGGTGCGCGGCAGCGGGGGCGGGGCGCGCGGCAGCGTTGGGTGGGGGCTCCGCGAAAGCGGCCAGATGGACCGGCGGTTGCTATGAGCCCACTCGGCGGTTGACCCTCGCGCGCCGGTCGATCGAACCGGGGCGATGAGCCTCGAGGGCGTCGGGCTTCGCCGTCCAGTCGCTCCGCTTCGCCCCAGGCACTGGCGCGTTCAGCGTGCGCAAGGCGGGCTCTGATCGTCGCCCTCGCGCCGCCGCGTCGCGCCCGCGTTACGGCGTGGCGCCGACGCGACGCTCACGTCGTCGTCCGTCGGGCCCACTTCCACGGCTCTCCATCCCACCTCCGCGGTCCGGGGGATGCGCGTGGGCCCTCGTCGCTCGCTACTCGTAGCGCGCGAGCGTGCCGTTGTTCCCGGCGATCCACAGCGCATCGCGCCGCGTTCCGTAGGCGGCCAGCAGCGGCTGCGTGGTCGGCGAGGTCTGCCCGCTCCAGCGTGCGCCGTCCCACCGCAGCAGCGTCCCCGCGAAGCCGACCGCCCACACGTCGGCCGCGCCGCTGCCCCAGGCCGCGTAGAGCCCCTGCGTGGTCGGGCTCGTCACCGATCGCCACGCGGCGCCGTCGTAGCGCAGGATCACCCCGCCGCCGCACACCGCCCATACGTCGGTGGCGCTCGTCGCCCAGAGCCCGTTGATCCCCGCGGTCGTCGGCGAGGCCATGGGGCGCAGCGCCGTGCCGTCCCAGCGAAGGATCGTGCCGCCGGCGCCCGCCATGAACGCGAGGTCCGGCCGGATCGCGACGGCCGCGCTCAGTTGCGACGTGACACCGCTCGCGACGGTGGTCCACGTGGCGCCGTCGTGATGCACGACGAGGCCCCCGGCGCCCGTGATCCACACGTCGTGGTCGCTCGTTCCGTTGATGGCCTGAAAGCTCCCGCGTACCCCGGTGGTGACGCGCGACCACGCGCTGCCGCTCCAGCGAAACACGCCGCCGTCCGTGCTCACCGTCCAGAGGTGCGCGTCGTCGGTGCCCCAGATCGCGGCCGGTCGATCGAGGTCGATGCCGTCGGTGGGGGTCCAGCGCGCGCCGTCGAAGCGCAGCGCCCCGCCCACGCCCACGGCCCACACGTCGCTCGCGCTGAACGCGATGAGGCCGAGGATGTTCCACCGAACGCCAGCCGGGATGACGCTCCAACGCGGGCCGCTCGCGGCGTCGGCGACGCTGTCCGCCCCTGCGTCGGCGGCCACGTCGGCGCCTGCGTCGGTCCCTACGTCCTGTGCGACGTCGACGTCGGCGTCTGCTGCCGCGTCGACGTCGGCGTCTGCTGCCGCGTCGACGTCGGCGTCGCGAGCCTCCGCGCGATCGACTGCGACGTCTGGCGCAGGCGTGGCGTCTGTCGGCCGTGCGTCGGGCGCGGCGTCGGGCGCCGAGGGCGTCGCATCACGCGCGCCGAGGTCGCTCGGCGACGCGTCGACGGTGGAGGCGTCGGAGGCCCCCTCGACCGGGGTGCTGGTCGACGAGCACGCGACCACGACGAGAGCTAGAGCCGGCAACGATCGCTTCATGTCGGAGGTCGTGCGTAGCGCATCTGGCCGCGGTGTTCCAGCACACCACGGTGGCCATCGCGTGCGTCGCAGACGGGTCCGCCTGACCCTGCGACCCCTCTCGCGGGAGGGCCACCCCTTGCGGCTCGGCGCTCGACGCCATCCTCAGGATCACGCGCGCGATGAGCGGGGCCGTCGAAGGGGCTTCACGCCCGCGGCGCGGCGGGGCCGAGCAGACCTTGCGTCCGCAGCCACGCGAGCGAGCGCTCGAGGATCGCCTCGCCTACGGGCGGGCACGCCAGCGACCCGAGCGCGGCCTGCGTGCGGGTCGTGGCGAAGCGCGGCAGGCGCAGCGACGTCGCGTCGGCGCGCGACGCGAAGAACGGCAGCAGCGGAAACAGCGGGTTCGCGGGCGGCAGCTTCGCGAGCACGTGGGCGCGCCAGTCGGCGTAGGGCACGCGCTCCATCGGGTATCCGAGGCGGCCGATGAGGTCGGTGAACGCGCGCGCGTGCAGCGGCGTCGGGTTGGTGAGGTGCCAGGTGCCGTGCGCTCCGCGCGCGACGAGCGACGCGATCGCGTCGGCGACGTAGTCGACGGGCACCAGCTCGACGAGCGTGTCGATGTCGGGCGCCGCGCCGAGCGCCGCGCACCCGCAGATCATTCGCATGATGAAGTCGCCCGCGTTCGACGCGCCCGTCTCGCTGTGGCCGCTCACCATGCCGGGGCGGTGAATGCTCACGGGCATCCCCCGTCGGCCCGCCTCGCGCACCAGCCGCTCGGCCACCCACTTGCTCTGCGGATAGCCGTCGTAGAGCCCCACGCTCAGGTCGATGTCGGCGTCTTCGGCGACCTCGTCGGCGTCGGCGTACCCCTCGGACTCGAACACCGCCACGCTCGACACGTGGTGAAACGCCGCCCCCGCGGCCGCCGCGAGCTCGAGCATCGTGCGCGTGCCCTCGACGTTTACCTGCCGCAGCGCCCCGTAGGGATACACGAAGTTGACCAGCGCCGCGTTGTGCACCACCACCTCGGTGCGCGATGTGAGCGCGGTGAAATCCTCGGCGCTCAGCCCGAGGCGCGGCGCGGAGAGGTCGCCGGGGATCACCTCGACGCGCTCGGGGGCGCCCTCGATGCCGAGACGTCGCAGGCCCTCTTCGCGCGAGGCGCAGCGCACGAGGCAGAGCACACGCCGCGCCTCACGCGCGAGCAGACGTTCGAGGAGGAGTCGCCCGACGAAGCCCGTCGCGCCCGTGAGCAGCAGCGCTCCATCGGGGGCGTCGGCGCGGCGAGGGAGCGGGCGCAGCGAGGGCGCGAGCTGCGCGTCGGGTTCGAGCGCGGGGCCCGCGGGCGCCGGGCGCGAGAGCCACGCCGCGAGCGACGGCGGCGCGGGCGCGTCGGCGAGCGCGTGAAAGGGAACGTCCCTCCCGAGGCGCTCGCGCAGCTTTACGAGCAGCCACGTGGCCTTCAGCGAATCGCCTCCCGACGCGAAGAAGTCTCCGACGGGCGGATGGCCGAGCACCTCGGTGAAGAGCGCCTCGAGCAGGCCCGCGAGGCCGCCCTCGTGCAGCGCCTCCGCGGGCGCCTCGGGAGGTCGCAGCGAGGCGCGGTCGACCTTGCCGCTGCTCGCCCTCGGCAGCGACGGGAGCGCCACGAACGTCCGCGGCACGAGCCCCGGAGGCAGCCGCTCGGCGAGCGCGCCGCGCAGCGCTTCGACCGACGCGTCGCCGCTGTAGAACACCACGAGCCGCCCGTCGAACGCGCGCACCACGGCCTCGCGCACGCCCGGCTGCGCGCGCAGCAGCGTCTCGACCTCGCCAGGCTCCACGCGCTGCCCGCCGACCTTCACCTGCTCGTCGAGGCGGCCGCGGTAGCGCAGGCGCCCGTCGTCGCAGACCTCTACGCCGTCGCCCGTGCGGTACCACCGCTCGCCGAGCTCGTCGCGGAAGCGCTCCGCGGTTCGCTCGGGCGCGCCGCGGTAGCCGCGGGCCACGGCGGCGCCGCCGATCCAGAGCTCGTCGTCGACGACCCGCAGGCGGTAACCGGGGATGGGGTCGCCGAGGCTCACCTCGCCCGCGACGCGCCCGACCGTCGCCCAGATCGTGGCCTCGGTGGGTCCGTACGCGTTCCACAGCGCGCCCGTGCGCTCGCGGAGCGCGTCGGCGAGCGGGCGGTCGAGCGCCTCGCCGCCCGAGATCGCGTTGAGCGCAGGGTCGCCCGCCCACCCCGCGGCCACGAGCATACGCCACGTCGACGGCGTGGCCTGGAGCCACGTCGGGCGCCACGCCTCCACCACGGCGCGCAGCGCGGGCCCGTCCTGGCGCAGCCGCGCGTCGAGGAGGCGCACCACGCCGCCGCGCAGGAGCGGCAGCAGCACCTCGAGGATCGAGATGTCGAACGAGAACGTGGTGATCGAGAGCCACCGCGGCGCGCGCGGGTCGAGCACCCTCGCGATGCCTTCGAGGTGCGTGGAGAGCGACCGCGCGGTCACCTCGACCCCCTTCGGGACGCCCGTGGAGCCCGACGTGTAGAGCACGTACGCGAGGTCGTCGAGCGAGCCCTCGTACGGCGCGGCGGGCGGGCCCTCGCACAGCGCCGCCGCGTCGAGGCGCGCCACGCCCGCGGGCAGTGACACCGACGACGGCGCGAACACGTGCCGCACGCCCGCGCTCGTCCACACCTCGTCGCGCCGCGCCGCGGGCCACGACGGGTCGACCGCCACCCACGCCGCGCCCGCCGCCGCCACGCCCAGCAGCGCCGCCACGGCCGCGCGCGACGGGTCGAGGCACAGCCCCACGAGGTCGCCCGCGCGCAGCCCCCTCTCGCGCAGCGCACCCGCGACGGAGGTGAGCGCGTGACGGAGCGCGGCGCCCGTCCACGCGCCCGACGCGTCTTCGACCGAGGGGCCGTCGCGGAGGGCCGCGAGCAGGCGCGGCAGCCAGTGGGTGACCTCGGGCGCCTCGGGCCCGAGCCGGGTGAGGAGGCCGCGCAGGTCGATGCCTCCGAGCAGCACCTCGGGCGAGAGCGTGAGGCCGAACTCTTGAAGGAGCCCCGCCGAGAGCGACAGCGCCCCCATCGAGTCGAGCCCGCCCGCGACGAGCGCCACGTCGTCGGCGGGCTCGTCGAGGAGCTGCTCGCGCACGAGCGCCCGCAGCCGCGCGTGCGGCGAGCGCGCGACGGTCTCTGCGGGCCGCGCGTCGCTCCACACGGGCCGAGGGCGGGGGCGCGGCGGCGTCTCCGAGGGCGCGAGCACCGCGTGGGCGTTGGCGCCGCCGAAGCCGAAGGAGCTCACGCCCGCGGGGCCGGGCGTCCACGGTTCGAGCGCGCGCGGCGCGCGGAGGCGGCCCCAGGGCACCTTGGGGTTGGGCGCGTCGAGGTTGATCTGCGGCGGCAGCGCGCGGTTCGCGAAGCACAGCAGCACCTTGGCGACGCCCGCGAGTCCCGCGGCGGCTTCGAGGTGGCCCACGTTGGCCTTGAGCGCGCCGACGGGCAGCGAAGCCTCCGCGGGCAGGAGCGACGCGAGCGCCTCGGTCTCGACCGGGTCGCCGAGCGCGGTGCCCGTCCCGTGCAGCTCGACGTAGCGGGCGTCGGGGGGCGCGAGCCCCGCGGCGGCCCACGCGCGCGCGATCGCGGCGGCCTGCGCCGTGGGGTTGGGCGCGGTGAGCCCGTTCGAGCGTCCGCCCTGCGTGACGGCGGTGCCGAGCAGCCTCCCCCTCGCGCCGAAGCCCAGCTCCGCGGCGCGGCGCTCGCTCGCGAGCACGAGTGCCACCGCCCCCTCGGCGCGCGCGTAGCCCGCCGCGCGCGCGTCGAGCACCCTGCAACGATCCGAGAGGAAGCCCGCGCTCGCGAGGGCCTCGGTGGTGCGCGGGTCGCCGAGGTGGTTGACGCCCGCCACCAGCGCGAGCTCGACCTCGCCCGCGCGGAGGCTCTGTCGCGCGAGGTGGAGCGCCACGAGCGACGACGAGCACGCCGTGTCGACGGCCATCGAGGGGCCGCGCAGGTCGAGCAGGTACGAGATGCGGTTGGCCGCGATCGAGAGCGCGGCGCCCGTGGGCCCCCACGCCGAGGGCTGCGTCGCGGCGCGCGCGTGGTCGCTCGTGGAGGCGCCGACGAACACGCCGACCTCGCGCCCCGCGAGCAGGCGAGGGTCGATGCCCGCGTCGGCGAGCGCCTCCCACACGACCACGAGGAGGAGCTTCTGCTGCGGGTCCATCGCCAGCGCCTCGTCGCGCGAGATGCGGAAGAAGCCCGGCTCGAAGGGCACGTGACCGAGGTATCCGCACGGCGACGGCGACGTAGGGCGCGCCTCCACCGCGTCGACGCCGCCGGCCAGCAGGCGCCAGAGCGCGTCGGCGTCGTCGGCGCCGGGCACGCGCAGCGCCATGCCGAGCACCGCGAGCGCCTCCGTGGAGGGCGCGGGCGGCGTACGTCGCGCTTCGACGTGCGCGTCGTCGAGCGCCGCGGCGAGGCGCGCGGGCGTCGGGTGCGCGAACGCGACCCCCAGCGGGAGCGCGCGACCGAGACGTCCCTCGAGCGCGGCGACGAGCTCGGTGAGCCGCAGCGAGTCGACGCCGTTCGCGGCGAACGAGGCGTCGGCGTCGGCGATGCCTCCGAGCGCGCGGATGCGGTCGAGGATGAAGCGCAGCAGCGTCGGGGCGTCGGGCGCGACGGCCTCGGGCGGCGCGGTCTTCGTGCGGTCGCGCAGGAGCGCCGTGTAGCGCCCCGCCTCCCAGCTCGCGCGGCACGCGCCGCGTTGGAGCTTGCCGCTCGAGGTCTTCTCCAGCGTGCCCGGCGGCACGAGCCCCACCTCGCGCACGACGAGGCCCGTCTCCGCGGCGACCGCCTCGCGGATCGCGCGCACCGCCGCGTCGCTCGCCTCGCGCGCCTCCGCCAGCACGACGAGGTCGTCGTCGCCGGTGCCGAACGCCACGACCGCGCCCGGACGAACCGCGGGGTGACACCCGTCGACCGCGCGCTCGATGTCCGGGGGAAAGTGGTTCTGCCCTCGGATCACGAGCGTGTCTTTCGTGCGCCCGACCACGAAGAGCTCGCCCTCGTGAAGAAAGCCCACGTCTCCGGTGCGCAGGGGCTCGGCCGCGGGCGGTCGCCCGAAGTATCCCGACGCGATGGAGGGCCCCGCGAGCGCGATCTCGCCGACGCGCCCGTGCGGGAGCCGCTCGCCCGACGGCCCGAGGATCGACACGTCGACGTCGGGCATCGGCGCGCCGCAGCCTACGAGCTCGCGCGACCCTGTGAGCACTTCGCCCCGAGCGAGGGCGGCGCCGTCGACGCCGAGCCAGCGCACGGGCGTCTTCGGGGGGTTGCCCGAAGCCTGGAGCGTGGCTTCGGCGAGGCCGTAACAGGGGTGAAAGGCGTTCGGGTCGAAGCCCGCGCGCGCGAACGCGTCGGCGAAGCGGCGGAGGGTGCGGGCGCGCACGGGCTCGGCGCCGTTGACCGCCATGCGCCACGAGGAGAGGTCGAGGCCGTCGCGGTCTTCGTCGCGCACGCGGGCGGCGCAGAGGCCGTAGGCGAAGTCGGGCCCGCCCGACACCTCGACCCGATACCGCGACACCATCTGGAGCCATCGGATCGGGTGCCGCAGGAACTCCTCGGGCGACATGAGCACCGCGCGCGCCCCGAACCAAGGCACGGGCAGCAGCTTTCCGATGAGGCCCATGTCGTGGTACATGGGCAGCCAGCTCCCGAGGGTGGTGGCGGAGGTGAACCCGTGGCGCGCGCCGAAGGCGTCGAGGTGGTGCGCGAGGTTGCGGTGCGACACGATCACGCCTTTGGGGTCGCTCGTGGACCCCGACGTGTACTGAAGAAACGCCGCGCCGTCGTCGGTCGCGCGCGTGTCGACGGGGCCGCGCGGCGAGAGCTGATCGACCGCGACGCGAGGGAGCGCCCTGAGGTCGTCGGGCAGCTCGGGGAGGTGTTCGGCGAGCGCGTCGAGGGCCGCGGTGGTGAGCAGCACCGACGGGGCGCAGTCGCGGGAGATCACGGCCAGCCGTCGCAGCGAGCGCGCGAGCCGCGACGGGTCCGGCGGGTACGCGGGCACCGCGAGCAGCCCCGCGCGCAGGCACCCGAGAAAGGCCGCGACGAACTCGAGGCCCGACGGAAACAGCAGCAACGCGCGCGCGCCGGCGGGGTACGCGAGGAGCGCGGCCGCGACGGCGTCGACCTGCTGGTCGAGCGCGGCGAAGGTCCACGCGCGGGCGCGTCCATCTTCGAGAAAGGTGAGGGCCTCGTCGTGGGGTCGCTCTCTCGCGTGGCGGCGGGTGGTCTCCGCAAGGTGTCGCTCGTTCGCCGCGAAGTTCGTGGTCATCGCTCCCTCTGTGCGAGACGGTAGCGAGTGCACGTCCTCTCCCGCTGGTCACACTCGACCAGCCGATGCTCAAATGCGATCACCGCGACGCCGTGCGGCGGCCGGTCGCGCGCGGAGGCCGTAGCAGGGGATGGGCGCGTGATCGAGGTGGGGCCCACGACCTCGCGCGGCGCCGCCTCGCGCGGCGCGCTTAGGGGACGCGGTGCGCGTCGAAGAACTCCGGCGTGTACCGGCGCGGGTACGTGCGGAACCGCCGCGTCGCGGCGGG
>JBDHVF010000330.1:0-8309 GCA_039809605.1 Polyangiales bacterium
GCACGCGGGTGCGGCGCCGGGCGAGACCCTCGGGGCGACGCGCGAGGGCGTGGCGTTGGTCGAGATGGTGAGCACGGTGTTCTCGCACTCCTGCAGCGCGGCGAGCACGTCTTCGAAGGACCTGAAGCGCTCGTCGGGGCGGCGGGCCATGCAGCGCCGCACGAGGGTGTCGACGGAGGCGGGCGCCTCGCAGCCCTGGCTCTTCAGCGGCGGTACGGAGCGGGTGAGGTGCGCGCGGAGCGTCTGGCTGGTGTTGTCGGCGCGGAACGCGGCGGCGCCCGTGAGCATGCGGAAGAGCACCGCGCCGAAGGCGTAGACGTCGGTCGCGGGCGTCGCGGCCTCGCCGCGGATCTGCTCGGGCGCGATGCACTCGGGCGAGAGGAGCATGGTGCGCAGCGAGGCGGCGGCGGGCTGCGAGCGCAGCGCGAGGCTGGTGAGCCCGAGCTCGCACACGACGGGGCGCGCGTCGGCGCCGTCGTTCGAGGCCGAGCGCACGAGCACGACGTTGGTCGGGCGCAGGTCGCCGTGCACGACCTCGAGGCGGTGCAGCGCGGCCATGCCCTGCGCGACCTGGCGCGCGAGCGTGAGCGCGTCGTCGACGGTGAGGCGCCCGTCGGCCCGCACGCGCGCGAGGAGCGTCTCGCCCTCGAGCGCGTCGGAGGCCACGCAGAAGAGGTCGTCGCCGTCGACGCGGGCCATGCCGCACTCGAGCACGCGCTCGAGGTTCGGGTGGTCGAGGCGCTGGAGGCGCTCGGCGTAGGCCCAGAGCGGCCCCCAGGTCGAGCGGGGCCCCGGCGCGAAGGCCGCGCGCGACATGAAGCGCAGGAGCACGGGGTCGCCCCCTTCGAGGGCGCGCGCGAGGTAGCACTCGCCCCGCGGCTCGCTGCGCAGGTGCGACGCCACGCGGTAGTTGTGGAGCACGGTGGTGCCCACGAGGGGGTCGGGGGGCTGGGAGGGGGAGACGTTCACGGCGCGTCCTCGGCGGCTGTCGTGGGGTTGCGGTCTCAAGCGCCCTCGGCGGGGCGAGGTCTCGGCGAGCCCGCGGCGGGGTTCGGGCCCGTCGCGTCGGCGCGCAGGCGGGGCGCGACGCAGCGGGAGTAGTCCGCGAAGCGAAAGCCCGTGCGCGGCGAGAGCACCTCGCGCTCGCACGCCTGCTCCACGGCGCTCTGGATCGTGGTGCGCTCGCGCGTCGTGAGGCCGAGCACGTAGGCGAGCACGTGGAGGGTCGCCTCCTCGCGCGGCGAGATGACGCCGTCGACGAGGGCGAGCCAGGTGGCGAACGCGTACGCGTACGCGCGCGGCGCGGCGGGCAGCACCGAGACGTCGACGTCGACGAGGTCGATGGGGGCGAGGCACGCGCGCTCGATGGCGGCCAGGCACTCGGGGGGGAGGCCCTCGGCGCGCGCGGCGTCGATCACCTGCGGGCCCGCGAGGGCGGGGAGCGCGCCCTCGGACCAGCCGCACGCGAGCACGAGGAGGAACAGCTCGACGGGCACGCGGGGGCCGATGGCGGACGCGGCGGGCACGAGGATCGCCGAGCGGCGCGGGCCGGGCATGCCGGAGCTCCGTGGGCGCGAGCACGCGCCGCCGACGACGGCGGCCATGGCGTCGCCCGCGAGCGAGGCCGGGTGCACGGCGGAGATGCCCAGCGCGCCGAGGCGCCAGCGGTCGAGCGCGTCGACGGCGGAGCCGAAGACCAGCACGCGCACGGGCGCGCCGACGATCTCGCGCAGGCGCGCGATGAAGCCCGCGCCGCTGTCGTGGAAGCCGTCGCAGTGGACGATCGCGAGCGAGGGCGCGAGCTCGCGCAGGCGCTCGACGGCCGACTCGGGCCTGAGGCTCTCGGCGACCTCCTCCCACGCGCCGCGGAACGCGAGGCTGCACGCGAGGCGGGCGCGCGAGAGGAACGCGCGGTCGGCGCTCACGAGCAGCACGCGCGCGGTCTCGCCGCAGGGCACCGGGGGGCGCGCCGACGGGCCGGCGTCGCGCTCGTCGGCCTCGAGCTCGGCGAGCAGCCGGTCGAGCTCGCGCACGACGGCGAGGCAGCCCGCGGGGCGGTCTTCGGGGCGCTTGGCGAGCAGCCGCGCGACGAGGGGCGCGACGCGCGAGAGCTCGGGCCGGTGGGCCGAGAGCGACTCGGGCGTCGTCGACACCTGGTCGCGCAGCACCTCGTAGACCTCGGGGGAGTTGAACGGGGGGCGCAGCGTGAGGAGCTCGTACGCGACGCACCCGAGGGCGTAGAGGTCGGCCGCGGGCGTGAGCTCGACGCCCTTCTGCGCCTGGATCTGCTCGGGCGCCATGTACGCCGGCGAGCCCACCATGAGGGTCGAGCGCACCGAGCCGTCGAACGCGGGCCGCGCGATGCCGAAGTCGATGAGCACGGGGCGCCCGGTCTCGTGCTCGACGACGATGTTCGCGGGCTTGACGTCGCGGTGGATGATCCGCGCCGCGTGGACGGCCGACAGGCCGCTGGCGACCTGGCGCAGGACGAGGAGCGCCTCGCGCAGCGGCCATGGTTCCCCCCGCTCGGCGCGCTCGGCCAGGAGCGCTTCGAGGGTGTGGCCCTGCACGAACTCCATGGCGTAGTAGCGCGCGCCGGCGTGCTCGCCGAGGGCGTGCACCTGCACGACATGCTCATGGCGGATGGCCGCGAGGGCCTTGGCCTCGCGCTGAAATCGCTCGACGAACTTGGTGTCACCCGCGAGGTCGCGCGTGATGACCTTCAGGGCGACGCGGCGGCCGAGCCCCGTGTCGGTGGCCTCGTAGACGACGCCCATCGCGCCGTGACCGAGCTCGCGCTCGATGCGGTAGCGGCCGTCGACGAGCTCGGGCTCGGCCCGGTCGGGCGTCGTCTCTTCGGTGGGTCGTGGGCGTCGGGCCCGCGGTGATGCGCCGTCTTCCATGAAGCTCCGCTCACTTCGAGGGAACGGCGGAGCCGGGGGGCGACTTGAGCGCGCGTGGCCTACGCGCCCACGACGGGGGCGAGCGCGCCCGCGTGGCGCGCGGCGAGGTCGGCGACGGCCACGTCGAGCACGCCCTCGATGCGCAGCGCGCCGCCCTCGACGACGCCGAGGGTGGTCATCGCGACGCCGTGCTCCTCGGCGCGGCGGCGCAGGAGCTCCGCGACGTAGGGGGTGTACGAGACGATCACACGCGACGGGTCTTCGCCGAAGAGGTCTCCCGGTGAGGCCACCGACGCGGCGGGGAGCGTGAGGTGCACGCCGCGCCCGCCGAGCACGCAGCACTCGGCGAGCGCGACGGCGAGGCCGCCCTCGGCGCAGTCGTGGGCCGACGCGAGCAGCCCCTCGCGCGCCGCGCGCACCAGGAGCTTCTGGAGCCTCGCCTCGGCCACGAGGTCGATGGCCGGGGGCCGGCCGCAGAGCCTCCCGGTCTTGCGCGTGAGCCACTCGCTGCCGCCGAGCGCGCCCGCGCCGAGGGGGCCGAGGATCGCCACGAGGTCGCCCACGCGCTTGAAGCCCGCGGTCACGACGTCGGCCGACTTCTCGAGCAGGCCCACGGCGCCGATCGTGGGCGTGGGGAGCACGGCGCGGGGGCCGGCGGCCTCCTGCGTCTCGTTGTAGAGGCTGACGTTGCCCGAGACGACGGGCACGCCGAGGGCCTCGCACGCCTCGGCGATGCCGTCGATCGCGTCGCGGAGCTGCGCCATGATCTCGGGCCGCTCGGGGCTGCCGAAGTTCAGGCAGTCGGTGAGCCCGACGGGCTCGGCGCCCACGCACGCGAGGTTCCTGCACGCCTCGGCGACGGCCATGGCGGCGCCCGCGCGCGGGTCGAGCTCGCAGAGGCGCCCGTTGCAGTCGGTCGAGAGCGCGATGAACTTCTCGAGGTGAGAGACCTCGTCGTGGCAGAAGAGCCGCACGACGGCGGCGTCGGCCGCGCCGGGCCGCACCACGGTGCCGTCGCGCACGATGTGGTCGTACTGGCGGTACACCCACGCGCGGCTCCCGACGTTGGGCGACCCGATGAGGTCGAGCAGGTCCTCGGCGGGGTCGTACGGGAAGAGCGAGACGTCGACGTCGTAGCGCTCGACGGGGCGCGGATCGCTCACGCAGGGCCGCTCGTAGACGGGCGCCGCGTCGGTGAGCAGGTCGACGGGCAGGTCGACCACCACGGGGGCCTCGGCGAGCGCGTGCCCCGCGCCCGAGAGCGGGTCGTAGCCGGGCGTCGCGCGAATCACCCAGCGCCGCGTGTCGGTCACCCGGCCGATCACGACGGCGTCGAGGTCCCACTTCGCGCAGATGTCGATCACGCGCTGCTCCTGGCCCGCGCGCGCCACCATGACCATGCGCTCCTGCGACTCGCTGAGCAGGATCTCGTAGGGCGTGAGCGCGCGCGCCCTGCGGGGCACGAGGTCGAGGTTGAGCTCGACGCCGGTGCCCGCGCGCGAGGCCATCTCCACGGTGCTCGACGTGAGCCCCGCGGCGCCCATGTCTTGAATGCCCTCGAGCACGTTCGCCGCGAAGATCTCGAGGCATGCCTCGAGCAGCACCTTCTCGAGGAAGGGGTCGCCCACCTGCACGGTCGGCCGCTTCGCCTCGGCGCCCTCGTCGAACTCGGCGCTCGCCATGGTGGCGCCGTGGATGCCGTCGCGCCCCGTGCGCGCCCCCACGTAGAGGATCGGGTTGCCCACGCCCGCGGCGCGCCCGTAGAAGATCTTCGACGCGCGCGCGAGGCCGAGCGCGAAGGCGTTCACGAGGATGTTGCCGTTGTACGCGGGGTCGAACTGCACCTCGCCCGCCACCGTGGGCACGCCGATCGCGTTGCCGTAGCCCGCGATGCCCGCGACGACGCCGCGCACGAGCGAGGCCGTGCGCGGGTGCGACGGGTCGCCGAAGCGCAGCGAGTCCATGAGGGCCACGGGGCGCGCGCCCATGGTGAACACGTCGCGGAGGATGCCCCCGACGCCCGTGGCCGCGCCCTGGTAGGGCTCGATGAACGACGGGTGGTTGTGCGACTCCATCTTGAAGACCACGGCCCAGCCGTCGCCGATGTCGACCACGCCCGCGTTCTCGCCGGGCCCCTGGATCACCCGCGGCCCCTTCGTGGGCAGCCGCCGCAGGTGCACGCGCGACGACTTGTACGAGCAGTGCTCGGACCACATCACCGAGAGCACGCCGAGCTCGGGCCAGGTGGGCGCGCGGCCGAGGGTGTCGCACGCGCGCTTGAACTCTTCGTCGGTGATCCCGTGCGAGCGCGCGAGGTCGGGGGTCACGGTCGGTTCGGTGGCCATGGCGAGGGGACTCCGAGGCGTGTGTTGCGTCAGCGCGCGAGCGCGGCGCGCACGGCGGACTGGAAGACCAGGCGCCCGTCGGCGCTGCCCAACAGGGGCTCGGACGCCCGCTCGGGGTGCGGCATGAGCCCGAGCACGTTGCGCCGCGGGCCGCCGTAGAGGCCCGCGATGTCGTGCAGCGCGCCGTTGGGGTTGGCGGGCGCGCCGTCGGGGCCCTCGACGTAGCGGAAGGCCACGCGGCCCTCGCGCTCGAGCGCGTCGAGCGTGGCCTCGTCGGCCTGGTAGCGGCCCTCGGCGTGGGCGATGGGCAGGCGCAGCGTGCGCCCGCGGAGGTCTTGCGTGAAGGGCCCGTCGGCCTCGACGCGCACGCACACGTCGCGGCACTCGAAGCGCAGGTTGGCGTTGCGCGTGAGCGCGCCCGGCAGCACGCCCGCCTCGGTGAGGATCTGGAACCCGTTGCAGATGCCGAGCACGAGCCCGCCGCGGTCGGCGTGCGCGCGCACCGGGCCCATCACGTTGGCGAAGCGGGCGATGGCGCCGCAGCGCAGGTAGTCGCCGTACGAGAAGCCGCCCGGCAGCACCACGAGGTCGACGCCCGCGGGCAGCGACGCGGACTTGTGGAAGACGTACTCGGTGCGCACCCCCACGACGTGCGAGAGCGTGTGGAACGCGTCGAAATCGGCGTTGGAACCCGGGAACTGGATCACCGCGGCGAGCATCGCGCGCGCAACCTAGTGCACCCGCGCGGCGAACGCTACTGCGCGACCTCGACGCGGATGTCGTAGGGCACGGCGCGCGGCGGCGCGGGTTCGACCGTGGCCGCGCGGAGCACGCCGTCGAGGCAGGCGGCGCCGCGCGCGGGGAGCGAGAAATCCTGCGGGGGGCGAGGGCGGAGCGAGCCGTCTTCTTCGACCGTGACGCGCACGAGGCGGCGGGCGGGCGCGCCGAGCGCGCGCAGGCACTCGGCGAGCGCGGGCCGCAGCGGCGCGACGGCCCCGTCGATGAGGCGCTCGTAGGGCTGCGCGGTCGACGGCGGAGGGGGAGGCAGGTCGGAGCTCGCGGTGATGTCGAACTCGAGGGGGTTCGAAGGCCGCGCGCGCACCTCGATGGGCGCCGCGGGCGGCGGCGAGGGAGGCGGCGGCGGGGGCGGCGGCGCCGCGGCGGCGCGCCGGGCCGCGACGCGCGGAGGGGGCGGCGGGGTCGAGGCGCATCCCGCGAGGATCGCGAGCGCGCAGAGGGCCGTGGGGAGCGACGTGCGGGTCATGCGTGGGCCTCGGGGGAGGATACGCCCGGCGCGGGGCGCGGCGCGTGACGCAGTTTCCGCGGGCGCCCGCGCGGTGGTATGAGCGCCGCCGCCGCATGTCGAAGCCGCCCGAGACCGCCCCCGAGGACAAGACGCGCCACCGCATCCTCCGCGCGCCGCTGCCGTGGGCGGTGTTCCGCTTCGGCGCGCCGCTCGCGCTCGCGATGGTGCTGCAGGTGCTCTTCAACCTGGTGGACCAGTACCTCATCGCGCGGCTGCCGCCGCACGTGTCGGACCCCTCGCTCGACGCGCTCGGCATCTGCGACATGGTCGCGGCCCTCGGCACCATCGTCTCGTACGGCGTGAGCACCGCCACGGCCACGCTGCTCGCGCAGCACAAGGGCGCGGGCGACGACGCGCGCGCCGCGCGGGTGGCGTGGGCCTCCATCGGCATCGTGCTGCTGCTCGGCCTCGGCTTCGCGGTCGTGGGCGTCCTCGGCGCCGACGTGATCGTGCACGACCTGCTCGGCGCCAAGGGCGTGGTGCGCGAGCTCGCCCGGGGGTACCTCCGCGTGATCCTGGGCGGGAGCGCGACGGTGTTCCTCATGTTCCAGCTCACGGCGGTGCTGCGGGCGCTCGGCAACTCGCGCGTGCCGCTCGCCATGATCGCCGGCGGCAACGTGCTCAACCTCTTCCTCGCCGTGCTGATGGTCTACGGCCCCGGCGAGGCGCCCGCGGTCTTCTCGTGGGGGCCGCCGATCGCGCGCGCGCTGGGCGTGCCCCGCATGGAGGTGCTCGGCGCCGCGTGGGCCACCATCATCGCCCGCTCGGCCGCGTGCGCGGTGCCGTTCCTCTTCCTGCGGCGGCTCCTCAAGGTGCGCGAGCACGGCGCGACGCTGCGCCCGCCGCGCGAGGTGGCGCGGGCCATCGTCGACCTCGCGTGGCCCACGAGCGCGCAGTTCGTGGTGCGCATCTCCGCCGTGCTGCTGGTGATCGCGCTCGTGCACCACGCGTACACCACGCGCACCGACTCCGACGCGGGCACCGCGTACGCGCTGTGCCTGCGCCTCGAGACCATGGCGCTCTTCGTGAGCATGGGCTGGGGCGGCTGCGCGCAGACCTTCACGGGCATGTGCCTCGGCGCCGGCGACCGCGCGCGCGCCACCCGCGCGGGCTGGCTCGCGGGCGCGTACAACGTCGCCACCATGAGCGCGCTCGCGCTCGCGTACCGCTACGCGGGCGAAGACGTGCTGCGCGTGTTCACGCAGGCCCCGCGCATCCTCGCCATCGGCACGGGGTACCTCGGCACCGTGGGGCCCTCGTACACCTTCTACGGGCTCGCCATCGTGCTCGGCAACGCCGTGATGGGCGCCGGGGCGACGCGGCTCGCGCTGCGCGTCGACGCGGTGCTCGTGGGCGCCGTGCAGCTCCCGCTGATGCTCGTCGTCGTCGCCGCGCTCGGCGCGCCGCTCGGGGGCCTGTGGCTCACGATCGTGGCGGTGAACGTCATCAACGCCGCGGCCTACGTGGTGATCTACCGCCGCGCCGACCTCTGGCAGAAGCGGCTCGCGGGCGAGGCCGGGTGATGCGCCCCGCGGCGTCGCTGGCGCTCGTCGCGCTCGCGGACCTCGGCGGCTGCCGCCGTCACCGGGGCGGCGTTCGACGCGTTCGCGACCCCCGCGCCGAGTTCGCCACGGGGTGCGTCGACCCGCGCTACGTCACCGCTCCGTCGGCCGCCGTCGCGACCTCGCGCGAGGGCGAGGTGCTCGGGCTCGCGACCGCGTCGGCGGGCGCGCGACGCGCGCTCGCGTGGGCCAC